>CALXHD010000024.1 GCA_944388015.1 uncultured Clostridia bacterium
AATAATAAAAAAAAATATTTTTATAAAAAAAAATAAAATAAGTAATAGAAATATTTTGATTTAAGATAGTAAAAAATAAAATATCCAAAAAAGATATGTATTGTCAAATAATAATTAAATTAAATAATAAAGAAATTCAAACTACAGCTATGGTAGATACAGGAAATTTACTTAAAGATCCAATAACTGGAAATCCTGTAATAGTTGTAGAATCAAGTTTACTAGAAAAAATATTACCATTGGAGTTGTTATTAAATTTAGACAAAATAATAGGAGGTGAGTTTGAAAATGTAACAGAAGAAATTAGGAATACATATATGAATAAACTAAAATTGATTCCTTATGCATCACTTGGAAAACAAAATGGTATGTTGATTGGTATTAAAGCAGATGAGGTAAAAATAATAAAAGAAGATGAAACACAATTAAAAAATAATGTAATTATAGGAATATATAATAAACCATTAACTAAAAGAGGAGAATATAGAGCATTAATAGGAATTGAATTAATATAAACTTAGAAAGGAATGATCTATAAAGTGAATATATTGGAAATTATAAAAAAGAGCATTAACAACTTGGGGACAATATGTGCAAAATACATAAATGACGACAATGAAATAGAATATTTACCTATATTTTATATTGCAGGAAGTCAAACACTACCACCACCATTACCTCCTGAAGAAGAAGAAAAATATATAAAGGAATTGTCTAAAGAAGATAATTTAGATGCTAGACAAATATTAGTAGAGAGGAACTTAAGACTTGTTGTATATATTGCAAAAAAGTTTGAAAATACAGGAATAGGTATAGAAGATTTGATATCGATTGGAACAATAGGATTGATGAAAGGAGTAAATACATTTAATGTTAATAAAAATATAAAACTTGCAACATATGCATCAAGATGTATAGAAAATGAAATACTTATGTTTTTAAGAAAAAGTAATAGAATTAAAGGAGAAATTTCAATAGATGAGCCACTTAATAAAGATGGAGATGGAAATGAATTGTTATTATCAGATATTTTAGGAACAGATCCTGATGTAACCTCAAGAAATTTAGAAGATGAAGTTGATAAGAGTCTTTTACGTGATTCAATATTAAAACTAAATGCTAGAGAAAAAAATATAATGGAGATGAGATTTGGCTTTAAAACAGGAAAAGAAAAAACTCAAAAAGAAGTTGCAGATGAACTTCGGAATATCCCAAAGTTATATTTCAAGGCTAGAAAAAAAGATAATAGGAAAAATGAAAAAAGATATTAGCAGTAAAATAGGTTAAAATGTTGACAAATTCTTGTGTTTTTGATAAAAATAACACGAGGAGGAATAATAGATATGAAAAATTTAATTGATATTAAAGATCTAACAGTAGATGAAATTCAAGAACTAATTAAAGTAGCTAAAGATATTATGCAATTTCCTGAAAAATATTCAGAGAGATGTAAGCATAAAAAATTAGCTACTTTATTTTTTGAGCCAAGTACGCGTACAAGACTAAGCTTTGAATCAGCAATGATGGAATTAGGAGGAAATGTATTAGGATTTTCTTCAGCAGATTCTAGTTCAACGGCAAAAGGGGAAAGTGTGTCTGATACAATAAAAGTTGTTGGAGGATATTGTGATATAATTGCAATGAGACATCCAAAAGAAGGAGCGCCACTTGTTGCTTCATTAAAATCAGATGTGCCAATAATAAATGCTGGAGATGGTGGACATAACCACCCAACACAGACTTTAACAGATTTACTTACAATATCTTGTGAAAAAGGGAGATTAGATAATTTAACAATAGGTTTATGTGGAGATTTAAAATTTGGTAGAACGGTACATTCATTAATAACTGCAATGGTAAGATATAAAAATGTTAAATTTGTATTAATTTCTCCTGAAGAATTAAAAATACCTGATTATATAAAGGAAGAGATTTTAGACAAAAATAAGATAGAATATGTTGAAACTAATGATATTGAAGAACATATGGAAGAATTAGATATTTTGTATATGACAAGAGTTCAAAAAGAAAGATTTTTTAATGAAGCAGATTATATAAGATTAAAAGATTATTACATATTAAATAAGGATAAACTAGAAAAAGCAAAAAAAGACTTGTGTATATTACATCCACTTCCAAGAGTTAATGAAATTGCAACAGAAGTTGATGATGACCCAAGAGCATGTTATTTCAAACAAGCAAAATATGGCAAATATATAAGAATGGCATTAATATTAAAATTATTAGAGGAGGCAGATTGGTATGAATATAGATAGTATTAGAAATGGAATAGTAATAGATCATATACAAGCTAAAAAAGGTATGGAAATATATGATGCATTAAATTTATCAGAACTTGACTGCTCTGTTGCAATAATAACAAATGCTAGAAGCAAAAAGATGGGAAGGAAAGATATAATAAAAATAGATAAAAATATTGATTTAGACTTAGATATTTTAGGATATATAGATCCAAACATTACAATAAACATAATAAAAGATGATTTGAGAATAGAGAAATACCATGTCAAATTACCAAAAGAGATAACTGATATAGTTAAATGTAAAAACCCACGTTGTATTACATCTACAGAAAATGAATTAAAACAAGTATTTATATTGACAGATGAAGAAAAAAGAGCTTATCGTTGTAAGTATTGCGAGACTTTGTTACAAGATTAAGAGCAAATTGGAAATACTTAAAATTTATATTAATTTTTAGGGCTTTCCGTTAATTTGTTCACATACTAAATTTATGAAATAAAATATTAATGTAAAGTGAGATGCTAGTAATCTAAAATGTTAGAATTACACAAGCATCTCATTTTTAACGTAAAATTTATTATAAAAATCAGACTAATTGTGCATAATGCCAATAAGTGTAAATAAAAACACAAAAAAAGCACACAGTGACGTTAGATGTCAACAATTTCAAGAATTTTTGAACTTGAATAAACTATTTTTTTTATTAAGTTTTATACTTAATAAAAATTTAGACGAAATATATACAAAAAGTTAATTTCATTAATTTATGGGGGGAAAAAACATGAAAAAAACAAATGAAACAGGAATCACATTATTAACCTTAGTAATAGCAAT
Source organism: uncultured Clostridia bacterium (assembly GCA_944388015.1). Taxonomy (GTDB): domain Bacteria; phylum Bacillota; class Clostridia; order TANB77; family CAG-508; genus CAG-269. The sequence goes on from CALXHD010000024.1 coordinate 3,100, forward strand.
TATAGTTTTTACAAATATATTTAAAGATGATAATAAAAAAACAAGTAAAAATACAAATAATTCAAATACATCATCAGAAAGTTATGTAGAGGAATTAGGAGATGGTATAGTAATAAATAAGAGTAGAGAATTAAATGAAAGTAAAGAAGTAAATGGATTTACTATTTCAAATATACAACTTACAACAAAAGATGGAATGACTACACTTTTAGCAGATGTAAAAAATAATACAGGAGCAAAAACATCTTTAAAAACTGCTGAAATTACATTATTAGATAATAATAATGAAGAATTAGTAACAGTAAAGGGAATAATAAATGAGATGGAAGCAGGTGGAACATCAAAATTAAATATTTCTATGACATCTAATTATATAAATGCATATGATTTTAAGGTTATAATTAAATAATTTGTTAATATAACTTAAAAATGATAAAAATGACATGTTAGAGATTTAAAATATTAAATTTCTCTAACATGTCATTTTGAGATTAAAAGACAGTTTTTAAATTGGAAGGATACTTGTCTACAATTCCACTTGATTCAATATGATATTCCATTTCAGGTGAAGCTATCATAATTTTTTCTTTTGGTAAATCAATGTGATCAAGCAAGTATTCCCTAAATTTCTGCATAACCTTCTCCTCACCGTGATTTATTACTATAGAATTTACAGTAGGAAAATACTGTATTAAGTTAAGTAATTTATTACGCTGTGCATGAGAAGTTTTTTCTGCAGTTTTTAATACATCACATAATTTCAGATGTTCATGACCATTATATGATATTTTTTCACCTACAGGTGTGTTAATTAATTTATACCCCCTTGAATCTGGTGAGCAATACCCAAGAAAATGGATTAATGCATCATTTCTTGAAATATAATAGTCAATGTAGTTTTGAATTGGACCATATGAACCCATTCCACCAGGAGCAATAATAATTTTTGGATTTGAATTTTCCATTATTTGCTTCCTGTAAGATTGACGTTCTTTTGTTCTCGTAACAAAATGGGTGTTTTTAGGTATAAAATCTTTCATGATTTTCTTTATACCTAAATCTGTATAGTGGTACATCATTGTAAAATCTTGTGATGTTCCGCCATCAGCATATACCGGTATGTTCTGAGGAATAATTCCATTCTTTTTCCACATTTTTATATCATATAATATCTCTTGATATCTGCCTTGTGCAAATGCTGGATATATAATAGTTTTACCTTCATTTAAGGCTTTTACTGTATTTTCCTTTAAACATTTTGCAAACTTTTGGTCAGTTGAATCTACATCTCCATAAGTAGATTCAATAAAAAATGCGGAAATTGGTAATTTCCTTGCTTGCATTGGTGGTGTTTCTACATTAAAAAAGATATTACTATCTTTATAATCACCTGAGAAAATTAAAGTAATATCATCTTCACCTGGACAGGTAATTATAACTAATGTTAAAACAGCACCAACTAAATGACCATTTGAGTAAAACACAATTCTGATATTTTTATCAGGTTTTATTATCTTTTTTGTTGTACATCCTACAACAAGATCAAGGGTTTTCTCAACTTCATTTTTAGAACATAATTTAAGATCTGTCATTTGATCTTTTATTTGACAACTGTCATATAATGAAATTCCCATTAGATTTGCAGTGGCATAATGAGTATATATGGGATTGTAAAAACCTTGCCGTACAACAGTAGGGAGTAATCCCTGATGGTCATGATGACCATGTGTAAGGATAATAAAACTTAGCTTTTCCGCATCAAATGGAAAAAAGGAATTGTAATAATCAACATTTTCTCTTCCTTGTGCAGCACCTGCATCGACCAAAAAATGTAAGATTCTTCCATTAGGCCAATGCACAGAAAGTAAAGCACTTGATCCGGTTACACCTTTATGCCGGCAATGGTATTTAACATAAAAGTTAGAAGTTTTACCAATTTTCATATGAACTCTCCTTTACTTTATATCAAAAATAGATTTTGATATAAAAATTATGTTAATATGTTACAAAAACATTATATACTAAAATGGAAGAAAATACAAGATATATTTGAATTTAAAAAAAATTTTTAAAACTCTATACAAAAAAAGATTTTAGTTATATAATATACTAAAATTACAGGCAAAAATTTGCAGGTAAAACATAATAAAAAAATGAAGGGATGATTCTAAATGGAATTAAAGAGAATTTTAGCAGGTTTGGAAGGACTTAAATTAAGAGGAGATTTGGAGCTTGATGTCAAAGGAATACAAAAAGATTCTAGAAAAATAAAAGAAGGAGATTTATTTGTAGCAATTAAAGGATATGAATTTGATGGACATAAATATATAGAAAATGCAATACAAAATGGTGCTACAGCAGTAATGGTAGAAGAAGGGTGTAATTTAAAAGAATTTAATATCCCAGGTGAAATAACAGTAATAATGGCAAAAGATACAAGAGAAGCACTAGCAATATGTGCTATAAATTTTTATGGTGATCCTTCAGCAAAATTTAAATTAATAGGTGTTACAGGTACAAAAGGTAAAACAACAACAACATTTATGATAAAGGAAATATTAGAAAGAGCAGGAAAAAAAGTAGGTTTAATAGGAACAATTGCTACATATATAAATGGTAAAAAAATAAAAGATAGTGATAGGACTACACCAGAGAGTATAGAATTACAAGAGATTTTTAGTCAAATGGTAGATGCAGGTGTGGAAGTTGTTGTTATGGAAGTATCTTCACAGAGTTTAAAATTGCATAGAGTAGATGGTTGCCATTTTGATATGGTATTATTTACAAACTTTTCAGAGGATCATATAAGTAAAAATGAACACCCTGATATGAAAGATTATTTTGAATCAAAGTTAAAATTATTTAAAATGTGTAATAATGGAATAGTAAACACAGATGATTTGTATGGAGCTAAAATTCCAAAGCTATTTCCTGATAGTAATATTACAACATATGGAATAGATAATTATGCAAATTTGCTTGCAAAAGATATAACTATAACTAATGCATATGTAGATTTTAAGGTAAAAATTACAGATAGAAATGAAAGAGTAAAAACAGGAATACCAGGTAGGTTTAGTGTATATAATTCACTAGCAGCTATTTGTGTTGCTAAAAAGTTTGGTATTTCATCAGATGTTATTAAAGAGGCATTATTAGAAGTTAGAGTGCCTGGAAGATCAGAACTTGTAAATAATAAAAAAGAATTAACTATAATGATTGATTATGCACATTCTCCTGAGAGCTTGCAAAATATATTACAGGCAACTAAAAGTTACACAAGAGGTAAAGTGATTTCTGTATTTGGCTGTGGTGGAGATAGAGATAGTAGTAAAAGACCTATTATGGGTGAAATTTCAGGTAAAATTGCAGACTATACAATAATTACATCAGATAATCCTCGTACAGAAGATCCAAATAAAATTGTAGAGCAAATAGAAGAAGGTATAAAAAAGACTAAAGGAAAATATGAAGTTATTGTAGATAGAGTAGAAGCAATAGAAAAAGCAATAAAAATGGCAGATAAAAAAGATATTATAATTTTAGCTGGAAAAGGTCATGAACCATATCAAGAGATAAATGGTGTTAAATATCCTTTTGATGAAAGAATAATAGTAAATGAGATTATAGAAAAACTTAGTCAAAAAACAAAAAAATAATCATATAATTACAAATAAAACATATAAACAAAGAATAAAATATATAAAGTAAGCAAATACGAAAGGTTTGATAAAATTGAATTTTGAAATAGAAGTATTGATAGTATCGTTCGCAATATCAATTATTTTGTCAATGATAGCAATACCAATATTAAAAAGATTAAAGGTAGGTCAAATTGAAAGAGATGACGGTCCAGCATCACATTTAAAAAAACAAGGAACACCTACAATGGGTGGAATAATAATAATTTTTAGTATGTTAATTGCAACAATAGCAACAGCAGTTTATTTGCAGGCAACTGGTGATGAAAAATTGGCACAAAATTTGATTCCAATATTATTATTGACAATGGGATTTGGATTAATAGGATTTATTGATGATTTTAAAAAATTAGTTTTAAAAAATACAGAAGGTTTAAAACCAAGCTATAAAATGTTAGGACTTTTAGTAATTTCAGTAGCATTTGTAATTTATTTAATACAAGGAACTGATTTAGGAACAGAAACATATATACCAATATTAAAACAATATATAACATTACCAATGTATATATATGTTCCAGCAGCAATATGTGTAATACTTGCAACAACTAATGCTGTTAATTTAACAGATGGTATAGATGGACTATCATCAAGTATATCAACAATTATAATAACATGTTTAACAGTAATAGGAATGCTTCATGGTGTAACAGAGGTATATATATTTGGAAGTATAGTAATAGGTGCAGTTTTAGGGTTTTTAATATTTAATTTACACCCTGCAAAAGTGTTTATGGGAGATACTGGTTCATTATTACTTGGTGGAGTAATATCTGCAATAGCTTTATATTTAAAAATGCCACTTATTTTGCTAGTTATAGCATTAATACCAGTATTGGAAACAGTTTCTGTTATAATGCAGATAATGTATTTTAAAAAGACAGGTAAAAGGATATTTAAAATGGCACCACTGCATCATCATTTTGAATTATCAGGTTGGAAAGAAAATAAAGTAGTAATAGTTTTTAGTATAGTTACTTTGCTACTATGTATAATAGGATTAAAAATAATTTAATGTATTAAAAAATAATATTGAGGTTATAGAAAAGTTTTGAAAATTTAATAAATTATCAGTAAAATAATAAAAGTTATATGGCTTAAATACTTTTACAATATAATTTGACTTTTCTGTAATCTCATTGTTTGAGTTTTCTATTAGAAAAGACATTATTAGTAAAAGAAGTTTAAATATTATAGTAAATATAATTTATATAATATGTATTACTATAAGTTAAAAGAAAGGAGTGCTTAGATGGCGAAAAAGAAAGTGGGGAAGTTTTCGAGTTTTTTAAATAACCCAATAGATTTTACATTATTAATAACTATAATAGTATTGCTTGGAATTGGCTTGGTTATGGTGTTATCTGCGAGTTCTCCATCAGCACTATCAATATCAGGAAATAGTTATTTTTATTTTAATAAACAATTGATTTTTGCGGTATTAGGTGTAATAGCCATGTTTATTATCTCAAAAATAGATTATAGATTTTATCATAAATTTTATAAATATGCATGGTGGATTTCTTTAATTTTGTTAATAACTGTTTTAGTAGCAGGAAAAGAAATAAATGGAGCTAAAAGATGGATATATCCTACAGAAACACTATCATTTCAGCCATCAGAAATTGTTAAGTTTTTAGTAATAGTATTTTATGCAGGAATTTTAGTTAAAAATAGAGACGATTTGCCACATTTTGGAAAAGGACTCATAAAACACATATTAATGCTTGCACCATTAATTGTATTATTGCTATTACAACCACATTTCAGTGCTTCTATTGTAATTATAGGAATTGTTTGTGTAATGATGATTGTAGCAGGTTGTAAATTTACTCAGTTCCTTGCCATTGGTTGTGGGCTTGGAATTCCAGGTGCAATATTACTAATAGTAAAATCTCCATATAGATTACAAAGAGTAGTTTCATTTCTAGATCCATGGAAAGATGCTACAGATACAGGATGGCAAGTAATCCAAAGTTTATATGCCATAGGTTCAGGAGGACTATTTGGCGTAGGTCTAGGAGATAGTAAACAAAAATATTTATACATACCAGAACCACATAATGACTTTATTTTTTCAATAATAGGTGAAGAATTAGGTTTTATAGGCTGTACAATAATAATCATATTATTTGCAATCTTTATATGGAGAGGTATCCTAATTGCCATGAGAGCACCAGACATGTTTGGTAGTTTATTAGCAGTAGGAATAACCGCTTTAGTAGGAATACAAGTTATAATAAATATAGCAGTTGTAACTTCATCAATGCCAGCAACCGGAATGCCTCTACCATTTTTTAGCTATGGTGGAACAGCGTTATTTATTTTGTTGTGTGAGATGGGAGTTTTGTTGAATATATCGCGTGCTAGTGCTAAAAACGTTAGTTGAAAAATAATTACAATTTTGGCTTCGTCAAACCTCATTTAAAACGCGGTTACATACAGATAGTATGCGCCCTTGCCTTTTAAATAAGGCTTTCCTTGCCAAAATTTAATTCTTTTCCAACTAAAATAAAGATGAAAAATAATTACAATTTTGGCTTTATAAAACTATATTTAAAATGTGGTTATACAGATAGTATGCGCCCTTGCCTTTTAAATAAGGCTTTCCTTGCCAAAATTTAATTCTTTTCCAACTAAAATAAAGATGAAAAATAATTACAATTTTGGCTTTATCAAATCTCATTTAGAATGTGGTTACATACAAATTATAAATCTGTAAAAAAGGAGGAAATATGAGAGTAATTATAGCAGCAGCGGGAACTGCAGGACATATAAATCCAGGAATTGCTATAGCAAATAAAATAAAAAAAGAACAAAATAACAGTAAGATAATATTTTTGGGGACAACAAGAGGATTGGAAAACGATTTAGTAAATAGAGCTGGATATGAGTTAAAGGCAGTAGAAGCTTATGGATTAAGTAAAAAAATTAATTTAGATAGTATAAAGAAAAATATAAAAACATTACAGGGATTTAAGCAAGCAAGAAAAATAATACAAGATTTTAAACCAGATATAGTAATAGGTACAGGTGGATATATTTGTGGTTCTGCAATTACACAAGCACATAGATTAAAGATTCCAACTTTATTACATGAAAGTAATGCATTTCCTGGTAAAGCAGTAAAGATGCTTGCTGGAATTACAGATACAGTACTGGTTTCATTTAAAGATACTATACCTAGAATAAAAAATGCAAAAAATGTTGTATATACAGGAACACCTGTAAAAAATAAAAAAATAGAATATACTCAAGCTCAGAGACAAGATATATTAAAACAAGAAAAATTGAATTTAGATATGCCTATTGTATTAGTATTTGGTGGGAGTCAAGGGGCAAGAAAAATAAATGAGGCAATGATAGGTATTATAAATAATAAATTAAATATGAGTTATCAAGTAATATGGGCAACAGGACCAAAGCAATATGATATTGTAAAAGAAGAATTATATAAAATAGGAAAAGATATAGCTAATATAGATAATATGAAAATATTGCCATATATATATAATATGGAAGAAATCATGAATATATCAGATTTAATTGTAGCACGAAGTGGTGCAATGACAATAACAGAAATTGCAAATTTAGGTAAAGCATCAATACTTATACCATTACCAAATGTTAGTCATGATCACCAGTTATATAATGCAAGAGTTTTAGAAAAAGTGAATGCAACAAAAATTATATTAGATAAAGAATTAAGTTATGAAAATTTAAATGAAGCTATAATAAATATTTTACAAGGAAATAAAATAACAGAGATGGGAATAAATGCACAAAAAATTGCTACAAAAGATGTTGAAGATTTAATATATAGAGAAATTATAAAATTAGTAAATAGAAGGAAATGATAAAATGCTAAAGACCACACAATCAAAAATAATATTAATAATATGTATTACAGAAATTTTATTAATTATGGGATTAGGAATTTTTGCGATTAATTCATTAAATGAAATTAGTAATGAGATTAATCAAAAAGATATAATGCAGGTTAATACAGAAATTTTAGATATTGCTAATCAAGTACAACTATACATTATTGTAGCAATAGTTATAGCTATAGTAATTTCTTTGATAATTGCAATTTTTTTATCAAAATATGTAATGTATCCGATAAATAAATTATTAGAGAGTGCAGAAGAGATAAAAAAGGAAGAGCCTAAGACGACAAAAAAAACTAAGAAAAAATCAAGTAATTTAGAAAATGTTATAGATGCTATGACATTAGAGTTAAAAGACAAACTAAGTGAGGTATCAACTCAAAAAAATCAGATAGAGACAATATTATTACATATGACAGATGGTATTATAGCATTTAATATGAAAGGTGATATTATTTTGATAAATCCTGCTGCAAAGAAATTTTTGAGTATAAGACCTGAAGATAATACGTTTGAAGATATTTTTGGAAAATTTGAGCTAGGTATAAATATGGAAAAAATTATATATCTAGAAAACTGGACATCAACAGAACAAAGAATACAAGTAGAAGATAGATATGTAAATGTTTTTTTTGCACCATTTAAAGATGAAAAAGAACGTCCAGATGGAGTTATTGCAGTTATACAGGATATTACAGAACATGTTAAGTTAGATAATATTCAAAAAGAATTTGTAGCAGATGTATCTCATGAATTAAAAACACCAATAACATCTATTATGGGATATGCAGATACTTTATTAGAAGGCGGATATGATGAAGAGACAAAAATTAAATTTTTAAATGTAATTTCATCAGAATCTAGAAGAATGGCAAGACTTGTTACAGATTTGCTTACATTATCAAGATATGATAGTAATAAAAAGAAGACTAAAAAAGAATTATTTGATTTGGGTGAATTAGTAAAAAAATCTCAAGAAAAATTAGCAATAGAGATAAAAAAGAAAAATCATGATGTTAAATGTTTTGTGACTGCAGATGTGCCACCAGTATATGCAGATAAAGATGATATAGAAAGGGTTGTATTAAATATATTATCAAATAGTATAAAATACACAAAAGATGGTGGAGAGATTAAAATATATGTTGGATTTGTATATACAGATGCATATATTAAAATAATAGATAATGGATATGGAATTCCTGAAGAAGATTTATCAAGAATTTTTGAAAGATTTTATAGAGTTGACAAAGCCCGTACAAGAGAATTGGGAGGTTCAGGTCTAGGATTATCTATTGCAAAAGAAATTTTGGACAAGAATGGCGGAAATATAGATATAAAAAGTGAAGTTGGAAAAGGCACAGAGGTAGTTATAAGAATACCAACTAAACAAAATACATTTGAAAAATAGATTGATAATTCTTTATAAATAATGTATAATATATAGAGTAAAAATACAAAGGAGAGATTACATTGGAAAAAAAGCCACCTATAAAAGAAATTTTAGAATGGGTTTATTGTATAGTAATAGCTGTAGTATTAGCTTTACTATTTCGTTATTATATTGGGACACCAACAATAGTAAAACAAGAGTCAATGTACCCAACATTAATACAAAATCAAAGATTGTGGTTAAACAGAATAGATAGGACATTAAAAAAATTGCCAAATAGGGGAGATATAATAACTTTTGAAGCTCCAAGTGATATATTAACAGCAGAAGAATTAAAAGATAGAGAACCTATCGCAAAATATGAAAATCAACCAAAAAATATATTTAGTAAATTTTTATACTATGTGGTTGAATTTGGAAAAGAAAGTTATATAAAAAGGGTAATTGGTTTACCAGGCGAACATATAGAAATAAAAGATGGGAAAATATATGTAAATGAAGAAGAACTTGATGAGCCATATTTGCAATCAGGTATTGTAACTTCAGCAAAAGTGAAAGGATTAGATGATTTTATTGTTCCTGAAAATTGTGTATTTGCGGTTGGAGATAATAGAAATCATAGTACAGATTGTAGAGAATTTGGTTGTATACCATTAGAAAAAATAGAGAGTAAGGTTGCAATTAGAATATGGCCATTAAATTTATGGGGAAAAGTAGATTAGTAGGAGATATAGGATGTTTGATAAAATTGTAGGAAATAGAGATATTAAAAAATCTTTAGAAAATGCAATAAAAATAGGTAAGATATCACATAGCTATTTATTTATTGGTACACAAGGAATAGGTAAAAAAAAGATTGCAAAGGAATTTAGTAAGGCAATATTGTGTTTAAATAAAAATGAATGTAATTCTTGCAAATCTTGTATAGAATTTGATTCTGAAAATAATCCTGATTTCCAAATAATAGAGCCACAGGGTACAAGTATAAAAATAGAACAAATAAGGGAATTGCAAAAAAAAGTGGCCGAAAAACCAATAATATCTGACAAAAAAATATACATTATAGATGAATGTGATAAAATGACAAAAGAGGCTCAAAATTGTTTATTAAAAACATTAGAAGAACCACCACAATATGTAATAATAATATTAATAGGAGCTAATGAGAGTGCTATTTTAAGTACAGTAAAATCTAGATGTAGTGTAATACATTTTCAAAATATATCTGATGAGGAAATAAGCACATATTTAAAACAAAATTTAAATGTAGAGATAAAGGATGACTTGTTGCTAAAAGCCTGTGGTGGCAGTATTGGTAAAGCAATCCAATTAAAAGATAATCAAGATACATATTTAGAGCTACAAAAAATACTATCAAATTTAGGAAAAACAGATATTATAGATATTTTTAAACATACACAAATATTGTATAATAAAGAAAATATACAAAAGATGCTAGAATATATAAATATAGTATTGCTTATATATGCTAAACAAGATGCAAGATATGCAGATTGCATAAAAGTTGTTGAAGAAACTAAAAAAAGGTTAAATTTTAATGCTAATTTTGATATGACAATAGATAATATGTTACTACAAATGAAAGAAAATTTAAAGAATTAAAGGAAAGCAGGTAACAATGTTGAAAAATATAATAGGAGTAAGATTTAAGAAATTAGGAAAAATATATTTTTTTAATCCGAAAAGTTTAAAGGTTAAAAAAGGTGACAAGGTTATTGTAGAAACAGCTCAAGGAGAAGAATATGGAGAAGTTGTTATACCTAACAGATATGTTGAAGAAGAAAAAATTATAGCACCACTAAAAAAAGTTATAAGGATAGCAAATTATAAAGACCATAAACATTATGAAGAGTGCAGAAAAAAGGAAAAAGAAGCTTTTAAAGTGTGTAAACAAAAAATAAAAGATCATAAACTAAATATGTTTTTAACAGATGTTGAATATAAATTTGATAATAGTAAAATTTTATTTTATTTTACAGCAGATGGAAGAATTGATTTTAGAGAACTAGTAAGAGAATTGGCAGCAATATATAAGACTAGAATAGAATTAAGACAAATAGGAGTGAGAGATGAAGTAAAAAGGATTGGTGGAAATGGTGTATGTGGTAGAGAACTTTGCTGTTGTACTTTTTTAAGTAATTTTGAAGCAGTATCTATAAAGATGGCTAAAGAACAAAATGTATCTCTAAATCCATCAAAAATATCAGGAAATTGTGGTAGACTTATGTGTTGCTTAAAATATGAAGATAATGTTTATGCAGAAAAATTAAAAAAATTACCTAGAATAGGCTCAATTGTTGAAACAGAAGATGGTGAGGGTGTAATTGATGGCATAGAGACATTAAAAGAAAGAGTAAAAGTTAAATTTGAAAATGAAGAAGGTTTTACATATAAAAGATATGATGTAAAAGATATAAAGGTTTTGAAAGATGCTCCTGAAGAATTTGTTGACGAGGAAGAATATAAAAATAGAAAAGAGCTAGAAGAACTAGAAAAATTAGAACAAATAGATTTAGACATGGAAAATAAAGAAGAATAAAGTATATAAAGCGATTTGTTAGGAGGTGAATAAAATGGCATATAAAATAACAGATAAATGTATTTCTTGCGGAGCTTGTGCAGCAGAATGTCCTGTTCAATGTATAACTCAAGGAGAAGATAGATTTGTAATAGATGAATCTGCATGTATTTCATGTGGTACATGTGCTGGGGTTTGTCCTGTTGAAGCTCCTGTTGAAAATTAATTATAGAAGTGATGTCTTTGATTAGGAAAATTTAATTTTTAGAAATAAATGTGAGTCCTTAGATAAATTTTACATATGGACTCACATTTTTTTATCTATTAGGAAAGTCATGCTGACTTTCCTAATAGATAAAACACATTGCACACAAATTTATTACATAAATTTGGCGCAGAACAAATTAACGGAAAGCCAAAGAGAAAAGTTAAAGCTATTGCAAATTATAAGGCTTTCCGATTTGTTATATCAACGTTTTTTCTTAAAATTTTCTAAAAGGACTACAAAAAAACACAAAAATGTGATATATAAATATTAAGAATTTAAGGGAGTGATTCTATGTCATATATAGAATTTAAAAATGTATGTAAACAATATAAAATGGGAGAAATAACAATAAATGCATTAAATAATACAAACTTTAAAATAGAAAAAGGAGAATTAGTTGTGATAGTTGGACCATCAGGAGCTGGTAAAACAACAGCTTTAAATATATTAGGTGGGATGGATACAGCAACTTCAGGAAGTGTAATAGTTGATAAAAAAGATGTAACAAAGCTAAAAAATAAACAATTAATTCAATATAGAAGAGAAGATATAGGTTTTGTATTTCAATTTTATAATTTAGTACAAAATTTGACTGCAAGAGAGAATGTAGAACTTGCAACACAGATTTGTAAAGATTCATTAAATGTAGAAGAGGTTTTAGAAAAAGTAGGTTTAAAAGATAGAATGAATAATTTTCCATCTCAATTGTCAGGTGGAGAACAACAAAGAGTGGCAATTGCAAGGGCTATTGCTAAAAATCCTAAATTACTTTTATGTGATGAACCTACAGGTGCATTAGATTATAAAACAGGAAAGCAAATATTGAAATTGTTACAAGATACAAGTAAAAAAGAGAATATGACTGTAATAATAATAACACATAATAGTGCTATAGCACCAATGGCACATAAGGTAATTCATTTTAAAAATGGAACGGCGGAAAATATAGAAATAGTAGATAATCCATTACCAATAGAGGAAATAGAATGGTAAAATCTTATGTGAATAAACAAAAAATTTTTAATGAATATATAATTAAAATCTGATAATAAAATATTAATACTAAAGAGGAGGTGAGGAATGTGAAAAAAGCATTATTAAAAGATAGTGTAAAAGAAATAAAAAATACTTATAAGAGATTTTTGTCATTATTATTAATGGCATTTTTAGGCGTTGGTTTTTTTGCAGGAATAAGAGCCACATCTCCTGATATGGTAAATACAATTGACAAATATTATAAAGATCAGAATATGTATGATATACAAATAATATCTACTTTAGGTTTAACTCGGTGAAGATGTGGAGGCTATAAAAAAGATTGATGGAGTAGATATTGTAGAAGGAACTTATGAGGCAGAAGGAATTTCAGAAATAGATAATAAAGAGGTTATATCAAAGGTTTTATGTATTGATGAACTTAATAAAGTATTTTTAGTAGATGGAAATTTACCACAAAATACTAATGAGTGTGTAGTTGAAGAAAATTTTTTATTAGAGAATAACAAAAAAATTGGAGATACAATAAAGATTGATATAGAAGATGTTAAAGATGATGATGGAAATGAAATACAGTATTTGTACAATAACGAGATGAAAATAGTAGGAACTGTAAAAAGTCCATTATATATCTCAAATGAAAGAGGTAGTAGTAGTTTAGGTGATGGTAAAATAGATTATTATATATATGTGCCTAAGGAAAATATACAATCTAAGACATATACAAATATATATGTTAAATTAAAAGATATAGATAAGTATGAAACTGCTAGTTCTAAATATGAGGACTATGTTTCAGATGTAAAAAATAAAATTGAAGAAATAAAAAGTGAAAGAGAAAAAGCAAGACATGATGAATTAGTGCAAAAAGCAACTGACAAAGTAAATGAAGCAGAGAAAGAGTTTAATGATAAAAAACAAGAAGCCGATTCAAAAATTAGTGATGCACAAAAAGAAATTGATGATGGAAAAGCAAAAATTGCGAATTCGGAAGCGGAAATACAAACAAATGAGCAAAAGGCAAATTCTGAATTTACAAAAGCAGAACAAAAAATAGCATCTGCTAAAAAAGAAATTCAAGATAATGAGAATATATTACAGGAAAAGGAAAAAGAATTTAATAATAGTCTTACAGAATTAGAAAAACAAAGACAAGAGTTAGTTTCTAATAAAGAAGTAATAGAAGAACAATTACCTGTTATAGAGAATACATATAATAGTATTTTAAAACAATTAGAAAATGATGAATTAAATGATATTATGAAATCAGAATTGGAAAAACAAAAGAAACAATTGGAGGAGCAAATAGATAACTTAAACTCAAATCTTAAGACTATAAATGAAGGAATAATTCGGAATAGATAATGGTATTGAAAAGGGAAAGAGTGAAATTGAAGAAGCTAAAGAACAGATACAATCAGCTAAAAATCAACTTTCCTCACAAGAAAAACAACTAGAGAGTAAAAAGGCTAGTACAAATAGCCAAATACAAAGTGCGAAAAATGAGCTTGAAAATGCAAAAAAGGAATTGCAAGAGGCAGAGGCAGAACTTGAAAAACAAAAACAAGATGTAAATAAACAATTAGAAGAGGCAGAGAGTAAGATAATTGATGCAAAAGCAGAAATATCTGAAATTGAAAATCCGGAATGGTATATATTAGATAGATATTCAAATACAGGGTATTCAAGTTTTGTGCAAGATAAAGATAGTATAAAAAATATTGGTGAAGTATTTCCTATTGTTTTTTTCCTAGTTGCAGTTTTAATATCATTAACTTCAATGACAAGAATGGTTGAAGAGCAAAGGATGCAAATAGGAACTTTAAAGGCATTGGGATATAATAAATTTCAAATTGCTAGTAAATATGTACTATATTCAAGTTTGGCATGTATAATTGGTGGATTATTGGGAATGAATGTTGGATTTATATTAATTCCATCACTTATATGGAGAATGTATGAAGTTATGTACCAAGTACCACAATTTTTAATTAGCTTTAATTGGGAATACGGTGGAGCGGGATTAATAATAATAAGTGCATGTATTATAGGTGCTACTATTTATTCTACAGTTAAAGAGTTAAGAGAACAGCCAGCTATTCTTATGAGACCAAAATCACCTAAATTAGGAAAGAGAGTTTTATTAGAAAGAATAAATATAATTTGGAAAAGGTTAAGTTTTAGTAGAAAAGTTACAATTAGGAATATTTTTAGATATAAGAAAAGATTTATGATGACAATAATTGGAATACTTGGTTGTACATCATTAATTCTAGCAGGTTTTGGACTAAAAGATTCTATAGGTAGTCTGATGCCAAATCAATATGGTAAAATTTTTAAATATGATTTTCAAATTAACCTAAAAGAAGGATTAAATGATGATCAAAAAGTAGAATATATGAATAATTTGAATGAAAATGAAGATATAGAAGAAGCTATAGAAACTTTAATTTTAACAAGGACAGCAATAAATGGAGAAAATGAAGAAGATGTACAAATAATAATTCCAAAAGATCAAAATGAATTAGATAAAATGATTAGTTTAATAAGTATTTATGATGATAATAAAATAGAGTTACAAAAGGGTCAAATATGTATTACAGATAAATT
>CALXHD010000025.1 GCA_944388015.1 uncultured Clostridia bacterium
TGTGGAATATGCTGTAAAAGCAGGATTAGCAACAAATTGTGAAATATCAAAAAATAGTAAAAATGATAGAAAAAACTACTTTTATCCAGACCTACCAAAATCATACCAAATCTCACAATATGATAAACCACTTTGTGAACATGGATATGTGGAAATAGATACAAAAGAAGGAAAGAAAAAAATTAGATTATTAAGAATACATATAGAAGAAGATGCAGGAAAACTAAATCATGATGAATTTGCAGGAGGAAGTTTAGTAGACTTAAATAGAGCAGGTGTACCATTAATAGAAATAGTATCAGAACCTGATTTACGAAGCAGTGAAGAAGCGGAACAATATCTAAAAAAATTAAAATCTATATTAGAATATATAGAAGTATCTGACTGCAAAATGCAGGAAGGATCACTAAGAGCTGATGTAAATGTATCTGTAAGGAAAAAAGGAGATACTAAATTTGGTACACGTACAGAAATGAAAAATATGAATTCTTTTAGAAGTATAGTAAGAGCAATAGAATATGAAGCAAATAGACAAATAGATGTATTAGAAGATGGGGGAACAATAGAACAAGAAACACGACGTTGGGATGAAGTATCAGGAAAAACATTTTCGATGAGAGACAAAGAAGATGCTGAAGACTATAGATATTTCCCAGAACCTGATTTAGTTGCAATAAAATTATCAGACGAATATATAGAAAATATAAGAAAAAATTTGCCTGAATTACCTGAAAGCAGAAAAGAACGCTATCTGAATGAATATCACCTATCAGAAAAAGATAGTAATATAATCTCATCATCTAAATATTTAGCAGACTTATTTGAACAAGCTACAAAAATATGTAATAATGCTAAAGCTGTAAACAATTGGATTATATCAGATATATCAAGAATATTAAATGAGACAGAAACAGAACCAATAGAAATACCATTTGATAGTAACCAATTAGCAAAATTAGTAATATTAATAGATAAAGGAGTTATAAGTTCAAGTATTGGAAAAAAAGTTTTAGTAGAACTATTTGAAAACCCTAGAGATCCTGAAGAAATTATAAAAGAAAAAGGCTGGATACAAATTTCAGATGAAGGAGCAATTAAAGAAATAGTAATGAAAATATTAGAAGAAAATCCTCAGTCAGTATCAGATTATAAAGCAGGAAAAGATAAAGCTTTAGGATTTTTAGTAGGACAAGCAATGAAACAAACAAAAGGAAAGGCAAATCCTAAAATGTTAAATGAAATGTTTATAGAAGAATTAAAAAAATAACAAATAAGAGACATGGTAGTAATTTATAGATTAAAATACTAGCATGTCTTTTGGTTATTGTATAGGAAAGTTTTAAATCAAAAACTTACGTGCATTTTTTAGATTTTCAAAGATAACAGTATAAAAAACAAAATTTGGTAAACACTAAACAAAAATAGGATAACAGGGAGTGAAAATCTTTGAAACAATCTAAAAAACTAAATATAAATGGTACATTATTACAAAAGGAACAACTAAAAAATCATCTACAAAAAATAGCAGCAAGTCATAATACAATACAGAAATCATCTAAAGACACATATCCAATACCAAACTTATTAGAAGATTACGAAATAATAACAGAAACATATAAATTGTTAAATGAACACTTAAAATTAAAAATAAATATACACCCAGCAGGAGAATGGTTATTAGACAATTACTATATAATAGAAGAGACAGTAAAACAAATACAAAAAGAATTACCATTAAAAAAATATACAAATTTAGTAGGTATAGCAAATGGTGAATACGCTGGTTTCTCAAGAATATATGTATTATCAGCAGAAATAGTAGCATATACAGAAAACAAAATAGAAAAAGAAAATTTAGAAGAATATTTAAAAAGCTATCAAACAAAAAAAACTCTAAGCATGGAGGAAATTTGGAATATAGGTATTTTTTTACAGATAGCACTAATACACAATATAAGCGAAATATGCAAAAAAATTGCCTCATCACAATTTCAGAAATATAAAGCAGAAAATATAGCAGAAAGACTGATAGAAAATAAAATAAAACAAGAACAAAAATATAAACTAAATACACAAATATTAAAAAAAGAAATCAAACAAGATGTGAGATATCCATTTATAGAATATATGTCATATATTTTAAAACGTTATGGAAAAAAAGGCATCAGTTATCAAAATGCATTAGAAGAAATAGTAGAAAAACTAGGACTTACAGTATCAGATATAATACAAAAAGAACATTTTGATATAGCAATACAAAAAGTACTAATAGGAAACAGCATAACAAGTTTAAAAACAATACAAAGAATCAACTTCTTAGAAATTTTTGAAAAAATAAATGGAGTAGAAGATATTTTAAAACAAGATCCATCAAATATATACTCACAGATGGATTATAATACAAAAGAATATTACAGAAATAAAATTAAAGAAATATCAAAAAGAACTAAAATATCAGAAATATATATAGCAAACCAAATATTAGAATTGGCAAAAAAAGCTGAAGGAAAAAAAGCACATATAGGCTATTATCTAATAGACAACGGAATAGATGAAACATATGAAAAACTAAAATTCAACAACAAAAAAACGATAAAACCTGAGACAAAAGTAAAAGAATATATAGCACTAATAGTTATAATTACAATTTTATTATCAATTTTTATATCATATTTAATAAACACAAAAATACAAAATAAATTAGTATCAATAATAACATTTATAATTTTCTTGCTACCAATAAGTGAATTAGTAGTTCAAGTAATTCAAAGCATTTTAAACAAAACAGTAAAACCAAAAATAATTCCAAAACTAGATTATTCAAAAGGAATTCCAAAAGACAAAGCAACGATTGTTGTAATACCAACAATAATAAAAAGTAAACAAAAAGTTAGAGAATTAATAAAAAAATTAGAAATATATTACATTGCAAATAAATCAGAAAACTTGTATTTTGCATTATTAGGAGATTGCTCAGAAAGTAGCCAAAAAGAAGAGCCATTTGATAAAGAAGTAATAGAAGAAGGAAAAAAACAAATCCAATTACTAAATGAAAAATACAAAAATAAATTCCCAATATTTCATTTTTTATATAGAAAAAGAGAATGGAGCGAAAAAGAAGGAAGCTATCTAGGTTGGGAAAGAAAAAGAGGATTGCTAAATCAATTTAATGAATATTTATTAGGAAATATAAAAGACATCTTTTTATGTAATACAATAGAAATATATAAAAACGAAAATAATAAAGACAATGAATTACCAAAAATAAAATATGTAATTACTTTAGATGCAGACACAGACCTAACTCTAAACACAGCATATGAATTAATAGGAGCAATGTCACATATACTAAATAAACCTGTAATAGATAAAAAGAAAAATATTGTAGTAGAAGGATATGGAATAATGCAACCAAGAGTGGGAATTAACTTAGACATTAGTTTAAAAACAACATTCACAAAAATATTTGCAGGAGCTGGAGGAATAGATTGCTATACAAATGCAATATCAGATATTTACCAAGATAATTTTAAAGAAGGAATTTTTACAGGTAAAGGTATTTATGACTTAGAGGTATTTTCTAAAGTTTTAAATAAAGAACTTCCAGAAAATACAATATTAAGTCATGATTTATTAGAAGGATGTTATTTGAGATGTGGTTTAGTAACAGACATATTAATAATGGATGGATATCCAACTAAATATATAAGTTTTATGGCTAGACTCTCAAGATGGATTAGAGGAGATTGGCAGATTACCAAATGGATAAAAAACAAAAAATTAAATTTATTATCAAGATACAAAATACTAGATAATATAAGGAGAAGCTTAATCGAAATTTCCATAATAGTCGCTATGACTTATATAAATATACTAGCTTACATGCATAAAAATAGCATATCATATAATATTATATTATTATCACTAATAGTGATAATACCACAAATACTAGAACTAATAAATAAATTAATATTTAAAAAACAAGGAGAACATAAACAAAAAACATATACACAAAAAATAACTGGTACAAAAGGTATTTTAGCAAGAATGGCCATAACACTAGGTTGTTTACCATTTAGAGCATATATATCTTTAAAATCAATATGTAAAACAATATATAGAAAACATATAAGTAAAAAACATATGTTAGAATGGACAACATCAGAAGAAGCAGAAAAACAAGCTAAAAGTGATCTAATCTCATATTATAAGCAAATGCTAATAAATGTAATAATTGGAATAATAGCAATAATAATATTTAAACAAACAAATATATTAAATCTATTTTTGGGAATTTTATGGATAATAACACCATTTATAATGTATAAAATAAGTAAAGAAATAAAACCAAAAATGGAAAAAATAACTAATAAAGAAAAAGAATATATAATAGATATAGCAAAAGAAACATGGGAATTTTTTGACAATTATTTAAATGAAGAAAATAATTATTTAATAACTGACAATTTTCAAGAAGATAGAAAACAAAAAATAGTAGATAGAACATCATCAACAAATATAGGATTATCACTATTGGCTGTTATATCTAGCTATGACTTGAAATTTATAAATTTAGAAAAAACATTAAACCTAATAAATAAAATTATAAATACAATTTTAGAATTAGAAAAATGGAATGGACACTTATATAATTGGTATGAAATAAAAACTAAAAAACCATTAATTCCAAGATATATATCAACAGTAGATAGTGGAAACTTTGTTGGGTATTTATATATAGTAAAAACATTTTTACAAGATATCTATGAAGAACTAGAAGAAAATCCTAATGAATTATATAATAAACAGAAAGAACAAATTAAAAATAATATTATTTATATAACAAAATTAATAGATGAAACAGACTTTTCCAAATTATATAGCAAAGAACATCAGATATTTTCAATAGGATTTAATATAGAAGAAAATAAATTGACAGATTCATTTTATGATTTACTCGCATCTGAAGCTAGGCAAGCAAGTTTTGTAGCAATAGCAAAAAAAGATGTTCCAGCAAAACATTGGAATAGATTAAGTAGAACACTAACAATACTTGGAAAATATAAAGGATTAATATCATGGTCAGGAACATCTTTTGAATATTTAATGCCAAATATAAATATTCCAAAATATAAAGGAAGTTTATTAGATGAGTCAAGTCAATTTATGATAATGAGTCAATTAGAATATTGCAAAAAATTGCAAATACCATGGGGAATATCAGAAGCAGGATTTAATTTGAAAGATTTGCAAGGAAATTATCAATATAAGGCATTTGGAATTCCATGGTTAGGATTAAAAAGAGGTTTAGCAGATGAAATGGTTGTAGCAACATATGGAAGTGTTTTAGCCATCGTAGATAGACCCAAATTAGTGATAGATAATTTAAAAATGCTTGAAAAATATGGTATGCATGGAAAATATGGATTTTATGAATCAATAGATTTTACACCTGAAAGAATAGAAAAAGGAAAAAAAGCATCTATAGTAAAAACATATATGGCACATCATCAAGCATTAATACTACTTTCAATAAATAACTATATAAATAATAATATTTTACAACAGAGATTCGTAAAAAATCCTGAAATTGCAAGTAGCACTATATTGCTACAAGAAACAATGCCTGAAAGCGCAATAATTACGAAAGAAAATAAAGAAAAAATCGAAAAACCAAAATATCAAGATTATGAGGACTATAATATAACAACATATAATAAAATAGATGAAAGATTAATAAGGGGAAATGTTATTTCAAATGAAGATTATGTAATAGCAATAAATCAAAAGGGAGAGGGATTTAGTAAATATAAAGATATATATATAAATAGATTTAATAAAACAGCTGATTATCCTCAAGGAATAATTTTTGCTATAAAAAATATAAGAACACAAAATATATGGAGTTCTTTAAAATCAATAAATCAAAGTAATTATAAAGTAAGTTTTATGCCAGATAAAATAGAACAAATTGTGGAACAAGATAATATAAAAACAAAGATAGAAACAATTATAAGCCCAAATAACCCTACAGAAATAAGAAGAATAACTATGCAAAATAGAGGGTTAGAAGAAGAAACACTAGAAATTACAGGGTATTTTGAGCCAGTAATATCAAGAAAAGCTCAAGATGAAGCACATCCAGTATTTAATAATTTATTTCTAATTTTTGATTATGATGAAGATACAAATAGTCTAATAATAAAAAGAAAGAATAGAAACAAGGATGAAAAAGAAATCTATTTAGGTGTTAACTTTATAACAAATGAATCAGATACAGTAGGAAAATTAGAATATGAAATAGATAAAGAAAAATTTATGGGAAGAGGAAATGCATATCTTCCAAATGATGTTAAAAATTCAACTCCGCTCTCAAAGAAAATAGGATTAGCAGTAGAAGGAATGGTTGTATTAAAAAGGACAGTAAGGATAAAGCCACAAGAAAAAATAGAATTAAATTTTGTTATTTCAATAGGAGAAAATAAAAATACAGTATTAGAAAATATGAAACAATATAAAATAAAAGAAACTGTTGACAAAGCATTTGAAATATCAAAGGCACAAGTAGAAGCACAAAGCAGATATTTGAGAATAAAGGGAAAAGAAATAGAGCAATATCAAAAAATATTATCATATATAATTTTTACAAATCCAAGCAAAAAAATCAACTTAAAAAACTTACCAAAACATAAATATATGCAAAGTGAGTTATGGAAGTATGGAATATCAGGAGATTTATCAATAATTTTGGTAAAGGTAAAAGATGTAAATGATATAGACATTATAAAAGAAATTTTAAAAGCATATGAATTTTTTAGAATAAAAAATATTAATATAGAATTAGTAATTTTAGATGAAGAAAAACACAGTTATGAAAATTATGTAAGAGAAGAAATAGATAATATAATATTAAATTCACATATGTCATATCTAAAAAATATAAGAGGAGGAATATTTGAATTAAGTAAAAATGAAATAGACAAAAATGATATACAATTACTAGAATTTGTGGCAACTTTAATTATAAATAGTAATAAAGGAACACTAAAAAATGCGATAAATGAAATAGAAGAAGAATATTTAGATAAAACAAAAGAGATTAGAAAAGAGGAAAACATGCCAATAATAGAAGAAGAGACAAAAGATGATATAGACTTATTAAAAAATATAGAAAATAAAAAATACTTCAATGAATATGGAGCATTTACAGAAGATGGAAAAGAATATATCATAACAATAAATAAGGATAAAAAATTACCTACAGTATGGTCACATATAATGGCAAATGATAAATTTGGAACATTAGTCACAGAAAATATGGGTGGCTATACATGGTATAAAAACAGTAGATTAAATCGTATTACTTCTTGGGCAAACATGCCAAATTATGATATACCATCAGAAATAATTTATATAAAAGACGAAGAAAACAAAAAAACATGGTCACTTGGACTCGGAGCAAAATCAGATAATAATAATTATAATGTAGTATATGGATTTGGATATGCAAAATATATACACAAAAGCGATGGAATAGAACAGCAACTTGAAGTTTTTGTACCAAGAGAAGATAGTGTAAAAATACAAATACTAAAATTAAAAAATACAACACCAAACAGAAAAAAATTAAAACTATACTACTATATAAAACCAGTATTAGGCGAAGATGAACAGAAATTAACAGAATATATTCATCTGAAATATGATAAAAATAATAATATAATTATTGCAGAAAACTTATATAATAACGATTTTACAAATTATGTATATGTATCAAGCTCAGAAAAAATAAAATCATATACAGGTGATAAAAAACTATTTTTTGGAGAAGGAGGAATAATAAATCCAGACAGTCTTCAAAAAGATAGCTTAAATAATGAAAATAGCTTGGGAAGATTAAGTTGTATAGCATATGAACTAGAGATAGAAGTAGAAAGTTTTGGAGAAAAAGAAATATCAATCTTATTAGGAGCAGAAGAAAACTTAATAGACAGTAAAAACACTTGTTATAAATACAGTAAAATACAAAATTGTAAACAGGAATTAGAGAAAACAAAAAATTATTGGAAAAATACTCTAGAAACAGTGCAAGTATATACACCAATAGAATCAATAAATATTCTATTAAATGGATGGATAGTATATCAAACAATAAATTCTAGACTAATGGGAAAAACGGGATATTATCAATCAGGTGGAGCATATGGATTTAGAGATCAATTACAAGACACATTAGGACTAAAATATATAGATTCAAACTATATGAAAAATCAGATTGTAAAACATAGTAAACACCAGTTTGAAGAAGGAGATGTAGAACATTGGTGGCATGAAGATACTCAAAGAGGAATAAGGACAAGATTTTCAGATGACTTATTGTGGCTACCATATGTGGTGTCTGAATATATAGAGTTTACAGGAGATTATCAAATATTAGATATTGAAGTACCATATTTAAAAGGAAATCTTTTAGAAGAAGGACAAGATGAAAAATATGATAAATATATTCATGGTGACAAAATAGGAACAATATATGAGCATTGTATGAAATCTATAGAAAAAGGCATAAATTTCGGTGAACATGGATTACCTAAAATAGGTTCAGGTGACTGGAATGATGGAATGAGTGAAGTTGGAAATAAGGGAAAAGGTGAAAGTGTTTGGTTAGGATTTTTCTTGTATAATGTTCTAGACAGATTTATACCAATAATAAAACTAAAAAAACCTGAAAGTGAGTTAATACCTAAATACGAAAAAATAAAACAAGATTTAAAAAAAGCTCTAAATACAAGTGGATGGGATGGAAGATGGTACAAAAGAGCTTATACAGATGATAATCAAGTATTAGGTAGTATGGAAAATGAAGAATGTAGAATAGATAGTATATCACAAAGTTGGGCAACAATATCAAATGCCGGAGACAATGATAAAAAATATATATCTATGGAGAGTTTAGAAAACCATCTAGTAGACAAGGAAAATGGAATAATTAAGTTGCTAGATCCACCATTTGAAAAAAGCAGTTTAGAGCCAGGATATATTAAAGCATATTTACCAGGAGTTAGAGAAAATGGAGGGCAATACACACATGAGTGTTGTTGTTAACACCAGTTTTTGAAAAATATTGATACCCTTAAAAATACATATGGTTATTGATTTTGTATCAAAAGTATAAAAAAACACACCTTATTGATACAAAATCGGTGAAAAAAATTAAAAAACATAGATTTTTTAAAAAATGTGAAACAAATTCAAAGGAAAACACAAAAAAAGTTTCACATTTTTAAAAATTTATGGTATAATATAAATGTGAAACAAAATTAAATAAATTAAGCGAAAATGTTTCACATTTATAAGGAGGAAAATCATGGAAGAAAAAATTGAAATTATGAATCTTCTTCAAAATAAACAGATTCTTGAACATGAATTACAATCACTTGCATATGGATCAGTAGAAATAAGAAAAAATAATTCTAATAAATATATATATGTACATTATAGAGAAGATGGAGTTGCTTTAACAAAATATATTGGAGAATATTCAGATGAATTATATAATTTAGTGTTAAATAATAACATTAAAGCAAAACAATTAAAAAAACAAATAAGAGAAATAACAAAAAAACTAAAACAATTAAATTATACAGAAGAAGAATTATCAGAAAAAGTAGAACAAAATATAGACTTTGCTAAAAGACATTTAGTAGATACAATCTATAAACAAGCTATATTAGAAGGTGTTGCAACTACATTTGCAGATACAGAAAGTATTATTGAAGGTGGAAAAGTAAATAATATGACATCTGAAGATATACTAAAAATAGTAAATTTAAAACATGCTTGGGAATTCATATTAAATAAAAATGTTATTTTAAGCAATACAAACTTTGCCTTATTATGCGAAATAAACAAAATGGTAGAAGAAGGATTTTATTATACAGCAGGTAAAGTAAGAAATACACCAGTAACAATAGGTGGAACAACATGGAAACCAGATTTGCCTATTGAAAGTGTAATAAAAGAAGAATTAGAAAAAATTTTTAGTAAGGAACTGGATGATATAGACAGAGCAATCGAACTTTTATTATATACAATGAAAAAACAAATATTTATTGATGGAAATAAAAGAACAGCTGTAATATATAGTAACCATTATTTAATTTCAAAAGGAAAAGGAATTATAGCAATTCCAGCAGAATTAACACAAGAGTTTAAAGATTTACTAATTCCATATTATGAAGGAAAAGATGAAAATAAAATAAAGAAATTTATAAAAGAAAAATGTTATATGAGTATATAAAAAATTATGGAGAAAAAATGGGATTTAGAAAGATAAGAAAAATCAAGTTAACTAAACCTTAAATTTTTAATAAAAACTATTGTAAGAAAATTGCTTTATTGATAAAATATTATTGGGTAATGGTAGTTTATATAGTATTAAATGACAAAGAATCATAGTACAAAGGAGCTTTTTATGGAAAAGTTAGATTTACAAATTTTTAGAAACTTAAAACAAGAAGTTGTTGAATTCATGACTAAATATATAGATGCAGAAGAGAGAGAAGAAGACCTTCCTGATGAAGAAGTAATACAATTTGTGGCAAGATATAAAGAAATTATAAAAATATTATCAAAACATGATTTAAGCAATATAGATTTTGAAGAATGGAGAGGTATGTACTTAATAACAAATGAAGATATTCAGCTAGATTTTTCAAAAACTAATGCCAATATAGATTTTTCTATAATTGAATATGAAGCATATGGGAATTTTCCAAATTTAAAAAGCTGTCAAATAAAAAATTTTGATTTTGAGAAATATAATTATTCTCCTGAAATGTTTGATGAAGAATTTAGGAGAGAAAACGAAGGCAAATTTTTAAGTAAGAATATACCAAAAGAAATAGCTGACAAATTTTATAAAGGAAAGCTAACTTTAACTGATATACAAAATAATCCTGAATTAATGAATAAAATAGAAGAAAAGGATTTAGATTATGGATTAAGAGATATTTACAAAATTATTGGTAGAGAAGAATTTTGTAAATTGGATGCACAATTCATTGATTCAACAAGATATGGATGGACAGAGCTACTATCTTCTAATCCGAATTTAAAAACAGCAGAAGAAATAATGCCTGTATTATATCAATCAGCGAGAGAAAAAATAATATGTTATGCAAATGATACTGTTATAAACGAGTATTTATATTATAGACAAGATCAATTAGGAGAACTATTCAGAAAACAAAATCCTGACCTATTTTTAAGTGAAGACACACCTGAAAATGTTAGAGATAGTTATTATAATCATACTTTAACTCTTCAAAAGTTTAGTGAAAATTTGCAGTATTTTGAAGGAAAGACTGTAGCACAAGCTTTTACAAATTTGAGCGGAGAGAAAAAGGTTATAAATTTATATGGAGAGGGCATATATCAATTATTTGCAAACTATAGACCAATAATGGATAAAATATTGAGTGATTATACTGTAATGCGAGCTATTGAAGTTCCTACAGGACCGATAACAGAAGAACAAAGAAAAGAAATAATGAGTTCAGCAATTACAACTTATATTAATAGGAATGGTTATGAACAAGTTCAAAATTGGGATGAATTTAAAATGATATTAGATTTTATCCCTATGGAATATTTACCAGCGACTCCTAGTACAAGAGAATTTATAGAAAAATATGGAATTGATAAAATTATAGAATCTGGATTAGATATAAAATATTTATTTCATGATAAAAAATTAACTAATATAGAGGAAATAGCTAGTTTAAATGGAATCGAATTAGAAGATATAAAGAAATTAGTTGATAGTAGCCAAAGATTTTTTTTAGATAGCTATGATGTAAAGCAACTTTTAGAGTATGGAATAAAAAACTTATCAGAATTGTCTGAAAATACTAATGATTTGCATCAAATAAAACAGATGCTTGAAAAAAGACCTTTAAATTTAATTAATATGGGAATATATCAAGATACCAAGAAAGGATTCATAAAAAGATATGGGATTGACAATATTATTGCATTAGATGAAGAAACAAATGGAATGTTTTCACATCAACTATGGCAAAATGATATATATTTAACTATGCTAGCACAAGCAGAAGGAACAGCTCCAAAATTGGAAAGTAATGAACAACTTACATATGAGCAATTTAAAGATAGAATGTATGAAATCTTATTACATGCAAGAGATGAAAGAGGAGTATTAACATCAATGGATTATCAAGATTATGACTTCATACAGGGAAAATTTAGAGAAGAACATCCAAAAATATTTATAGATGGAAATCTTCCAAAAGATGTAAAAAGAGCTTTTTATACAAGACACATGACAGCAGAAATGGTAAGACAAAACCTAGAGCTTATTCAATTATTACAGGGAAAAGATTTAAGTAGAGCATTTCCACAAAATATGATTGCCGGACTTGGTTTATTACAAAAAGATAAAGATGAAAATGTAATTGGAGGAATCCCTAATACTGTAAATATGGCTCAATACATTTCAGAGAAATTAGGACAAGAGGAATTTTTGAAAATATGTGCTGATTATGGAAAATGCCTAGATAATATAGAAATATTAGTAAAAGATGAAATTTCAGTTGAAAGTGTAAGAGAAACAATTGAACAAGCTATATATAAGGGAATAAAAGAAAAAGGAATAGAATTTTTTGAAGAATTACCATCAAGTTTTCAAGAAAAACATCCAGAGTTATTTTTACCAAAAGAAATTGATGATGATGTAAGAAAAAGATTTTACGAAGGAAAGCTAACTTTTTCTGATATAAGAAAAAATCCACAAATAAAAGAATTATTACTTACTAAAGATATAAGTGTAGGATTTGGGAAATTAAAATATGGACAGCAAATGCTTGGTGGAAATGGGCGGAAGATATGTTAATCCAATTTGGGAAAAATTATCTGAACGAGAAATAATGGATTTGGCAGAAAAATATGGAGATTATCTAAAAGATGTCAATGCCGATATTTTTGTGGAAAATCAAACAAAACAAGATAGGATTAGCAAAGTAGAGAGAATAATAGAAAATAATATTTTAAATAGAAGTCAAATGGTAGAGCAAAGATTTGGATCCCCAAGAAAAATAACTCATCGAAATTCTCCATTTAATGAAAATGTACCAGATTTTTTTAGAGAGAAACATCCTGAAATGTTTTTAGATAGTAGTGCACCAGAAGAATTAAAAAGGAGTTTCTATGATAGTGGTTTAATAACTTTTCAACTAATAAAAGAACATCCAGAGTGGAGAGAGTTTTTACAAGGAAAAGATTTAAGTAGAGCATTTACAGAAGAATATAGTGAATTGTTTAAAAGATTTGATAATGCTACTATAATGAAGTTAGGAACAAGAAATCCAGAAACAATTGAAAAAATGGTTCAAAATCATAAAGAGGATATATTACAAAATTGGTATAGATCTACAGGTGGAAAATTTGTACCACATCATGTTGTTATGCTTAATTTCCCAGATGGAGAAATTGATAGTTTTCTTGGAAATAGTAAAAGATGGTCACAATTAATGAGAATTGATAATTATAACTTAAATGATGATGGCAAAGCTGCAATTTTAAAAGCATCTTATGCTATGGGAGTGTTTCAAGGCGACGATGACGGATTTAATAAAACAATGAAATTGTTTACAGATGTTCCTCAAGAATTAACACAAGAAGAATATGAAAAAGTTACAAGTATGTTTAGTGGAGCATTTGATCCATTTAGATGGAGTGGAAGTAATTTTGATCCTGAACAAAAAGATAAAGAAATGAAAAGTTTATTTGAACAAGCATATACTTTAAACGATGCTGGTAAATATGTCTTTAGTATGGATAAACAAAAAAATAAAGATAGTGTTAGAATGGTAAGAGAAATACTTGAAAAAGCTCAAATACCAAGAATATTAACACCAGAAAAAGCTCATCAAATGTTTGACTCGTTTGCAATGGAATACAATCCTGACTTTGTAAGATTCTTTAATGACAATATAGAAGAAATATTATCTAATCCAGAATATACAAAAGATATTGCAACGATACAAAGACAATTTAAAGATATAGTAAGAACAAATGCTGGTAGAAGATTAACTCTTGATGTAGCACAGGATTATATTAAAAGTATTGTATATACAGATATTGAAGTTGGAAATGAGGGAGTTGCAGAGCAAGCAAAAATTGCTGGATATTCTCAAAAAGATTTTGAAGCAATACAAAGTTTATTCAATGAGGGTGAAGTAAGAGATTTTTCAAGTATTCCAAGAATACAAGGAAGTACAAAAGGATATACTTATGAAATGCTTAGATGTGATGATCCACTAGCTTTAACAATTGGAACACTAACTGATTGTTGCCAAGAAATACATGGAGCTGGACAGACAAGTATGGAACATAGTGTTGTATCTCCAGATGGTAGAGTATTTTGTGTAAGAGATGCAGAAGGAAGATTGGTTGCACAAAGCTGGTTTTGGAGAAATCAATATACAGGATGTTTTGATAATATTGAAATACCTCACAGAATATTTGAGCTATATGAAAAAGAGCATCTAGATGTTGGTAGAAAAGGCTTAACTACAGATGTATTAGAAGTTTATAAAAAAGCAGCTCAAGACTTAATGCAAGAAGATGCGAGAGTATATCAAGAATTATTGGAAAATGGAACTATTACTCAAGAACAATATGATGCATTATTACTAGGAAAAGTTACAATTGGATTAGGCTACAATGATATTGCAGATGCAATTAGAACTGATAAAACAATACATGAAGAAACAGATAAGGTTGGAGTAAAAGGTACAGATAGGTTACCACATCCATATACAGATGCAAGTACACAATATACAATTGCAGAAAGAGAAGGTACTATAAAATCAGAACATGAAAATTTATATGTTCATCAAGATGATGTACCTGTATTTGATGGAACAAATATGTCTAGCACAGTGCTACTAACAATGAAGAGAATGGAACAATCTACAGAAAGAGATAATTTAGCATATTTAAGTGAAAGAAGGGATGAGGAAAATCTACCAAAATCACAAAGAATTATCAATAGCATAGCAAGAGAATATGGACTTGATCCAAATAATACACGAGTAATGGCTACTGCAAGAATTGCTCTTATATATAGTAAAGGCAAAGATAATAAGGTAAAAATAGGAGATTTATTATCTTCGCCATTAAAAACAGGATTAACTGAAGAACAAAAACAAAAAGCTACAGCACATATAATGCACCAAGTTAAAAAAGCATTAAAACAAATAGGGGTACAAGATTCAGAAGTTGATTTATCATCATTAAGTGAAGAACAACAACAGATGCTACAATCTGTTATGCAAGAAATAGAAAAAGAAAATGATGAAAGAGGTGAAAGATAATATGGATAATATAAGAGAAATATTAGGAAATGCAACAATGGCTTATACTAATATGGATCCAAACATAGAAGGAAAAAAGGTAGCTCAAAACATATTTGAATTGCTAGATGAAAATAAGGAAAGTATAGAAAAAGTAAATAAAATAGATATAAAAAATAATAATGGATTTAAAATAAACTTTGATATGTTCCAAAAACTAAATAATGAAATTAGTACTATTGATGATGTTTATAGAAAAGTTATATTTATGAAGCAAAATGGAAATAATTATATAGAAGGAAAACAAATAGATAATTTAGGAACTATATGTCTTGTTTATGACGGAAATACATATTGCTTATTGGAATTAGTTTTAAAAGCAATATTGACACATAATAGCATAATTATAACAAGCGAATCTGATTATATGAAAGCTACAAATGAACTCATTGTAATATTAATTCAAAGAATATTAGAGGCATATAACATAGATAAAAATTTAGTACAAATACTATACACAAGCAGAATAGAAGAATTACTATCAAATAGTACAAGTATAAATAAGATATTTGCTATTGGAAATAAAAATTTCCAAAATAGAATAAGAAAAATATCAAAAGTTGAGATTATTTGTAAAGGATATAATTATTTTGACTTATATATTGAAGATTTAACAAATTTAGCTTTCATCAAAAAATAGTGAAAGAAAAAGAAAATATAGATATATATGTAAAAAGTGGGCTAAAAGTTCCTTTAGAAGATTATATTGAAGTAGAAGATATTGATGAGGCAATAGCACAAATAAATTTTAATACATCAGGATATAGTAGTAGCATATTTACAGATAATAATCAAAATGCATCAGAATTTTTAAGAGAAGTTAAATCAGATAATATATCTGTTAATAGTAGTCCTTTAATTGAAAATATTGTTGATGTAGATATTAATTTACTTTTAACAAGAAAGAATATGTTTTATCCTAATCCATTAACAGAGGGAACAGGAAAAAACAAGTTTGAATTTCCTACAGCAAAGGCTATTCTTGAAAAAAATAAAAACAGAGCAGAACAAGAAATAATAGAAGAAATGCAAAAAGAAAATTCTAAATTAAAAGCAAATAGTGAGCAATTACAAAAACAAGCTAAGATGCAATTAGACCAAAAACAAATAGAAGTAAATGATTTAAAAAGACAATTATATGAATCTCAAAGTCTTGCAAATAAATATATGAATATCTTTAGAAAGTCATTTTTTAGTAGATTATTTAGTGGATTAAGAAAAGAAGATATTGAAAATGATACAAAATTGCTTTCATAGAAGTATATAGTAAAATAGAACAAGCGATATTCCTTGTTCTATTTTTTACAATTTCATAATAGTTCTATCTAATTTTAAAATGTGAAACAAAATTTATAAAAATAATTTAAAATGTTTCACATATTAAATAAACCTTAAGAGTCAAAATATTAAGGTTTATTTCTTTATAATTTTTTAAATTGATAAGACATATCAGAGTGTATTGTATAAAATAAGCAAAAATTGGAAATAATTACAACTAAAGGAGTGATATTTATGCAAGAAGAAAAGAAAAAGTATAAAAAGAAAAATGATTTTAAAATAAATATCATATTTAATGAAAAAGGAGAAGCATTAGAGAGAATAATAGAAAGAGCATTTGGAAATTATTGTCTGAAGAAAAATTAAAGTAAAATAATGGTATTTAATGAGATAATATGTTATAATATTCATACAATAAATTGTATGAATAAATTTATTGTACAGAAAATTTACAAAGTAAATTTTCGCACACGAACAAATACGCAACATATAAAATATTGATATTAAGATACAAATAATAATGTTGCTTTTGTTCTATTAAAGAGTATCAATATTATCTCATTATCTTTAAATAGCATAAGAAGGAGGTAAAATGAAGCTTGCAATAATGAATAATATTGATTATAAAGTAGGCATATATATAAGGCTTTCAAGAGAAGATGAAGAAAAAGAAAAATAT
>CALXHD010000026.1 GCA_944388015.1 uncultured Clostridia bacterium
AGATAGATATGGAAAGAATAGAGGATAGATCAAAAGCATTAAGTTATATTGGAATTGAAGTTGCAGATGCTTTAAAATCAATTCCTACACCTGTAGATATGGTAGAGACACCTGTTGAAAATGAAGTTCAAGAACAAATACCAGTGAAAGAAGAAGCAAAACAAGATGTTAAACAAGCTAAAAAGGCACAAGAAGTAAAGAATATTCAAGAGGTGGAAACAGTAGTAGAACCACAAGATACAATTCAAGGACAATTAGAAGAACAAGAAAGACAAGAATATACAGAACAGACTACATTTGAAGTTAAACCATCTTTATGGCAAAGAATTAAAATTAGTAAGTTAGTAAGAACTATAAAATATATTATGAAAATAAAAGTTGTTTTAGATTATCCAGCTTTACCAGAAGGGAAAGGTGAAAATAGCTAGTAGTTTGTACTATTAGCTATTTTATTGAAGTGCGACAGGCATGTGGTTTGAATAGTAAAAAGTGACTTTATATAAAGTGAGGTATTTATATGGAAAATGAAAAATCAAAAAAAGAAAAAATATTTTTTATTGTAATTGTTATTCTTGTAATTATAGTTATTGCTATGGCTTGTAATTTATTTGTACTTAATGGAAAAAGTATAAATAGTGAAAAACAAATTACAGATTTAAAAAATCAAATTAATGAACTAGAGTCTTTTATAGGATATGAAGGGTCAGAAGATGTTGATTTTGTTGCTTCAGATTTATCAAGTGTAACTGATAAAATTTCGTCTATTGAAATTGAAATACAAAATAATGAATTATCAAATTCTATAACTACTACAGATGAAAATATAATAAATCAAGTAAATGATATTTTAAAAAATGCTGAAAAAATAGAGGACTCTTATGATAACTATAGTATTGATGTAGATATGTATAATAAACCAATTATGAGAATACAGACAAATGATGGAAAGACGTGTTCAATAACTCCATATGATGAATTTAAGGAAAATAATTCAGAAACTATGAATTTATTTGAAATTTATTACTTGGATAATGGAGATTGGGCTATGTACAAGACTGATACTAAATTAGAGGAATTGTTTAATAAGTTATATAGTGAAAATAAATGAAATACTGTATAAATAAAACCACCACAAGCGTTTATTGCAAGTATACATTATATACTATTTTACATAAAATTACAAGTTATTTAAAGTTATTTATTTTTTTTGATTTAAAAATTTAACTTTCCCTCATATATAAAAAATGCCCCAAGGCTTCGAAAGTTTCTTGGATACAGCTCATTATATATTAGCATAATTTTGTGGAATATTCTGCATAAATTATTTAAAATATATTGTATAAAAAATTAAAATATGGTAATCTATTAATAAATAATGATGTATTTTATCTATGCAGAAAAGGGGGGGAATAGGTTGAAAAATAAAGAAGTAGCAACAGTTAGAACGATAACAGGTGAACTAATAGGTGGCTTTATCCTTTATGGATTAGTATTTGGCATATTGTATAGTTTTATCTATTCAGCAATAATTAATAGGATTCCAGAAGATTCATCAATATTAACAGCTATTATAGCCATTATTCTTCAAGGAATAACTGTATTTTGTGTATGGAGATGTAGCATCGCCACTACTTTTAGAAAAAGATTAATAGAAAAAGATGATGTAAAAACAGTTATGAAAAACCTTATAATTTTTACAGTTATAATTTCTTTTTTAACTGCAATGATAAATTTTGCACAAGTTAATGAAACAGTAGAAAATGAGATAAATTCTAAATTGACGGTTTCAGAAATGTATATGAAATATTTATATGATTATGATGATGATGAAATTGCTCAATATGATGCTGAAAAAGAAAAAATAATCAGTGAGACCAAGTCAAGACTATATACATATTTAGCTGTTTTAGAAATTGGTTTATTAGCTGTATATCTAGGTGTAGTACCACTACAAAAAAAGGCAATTTTAAAATATGAAGTATGATTGAAAGGGGTAAATAAGATGACAATAGTATATTTAATATTATTAGTAGCAATGGGGATACTATGTGCTTTTATACATAAAAATAAAGGGTATTCTCTAATTGCTGGATTCTGTTGGGGCTTTTTCTTTTTCATAATAGGACTAATTATAGTTTTATTAGAAAGAAATAAAGATGAGCAAGTAATAGCAGATAATGGAAAATTATCTATGACACAATGGTTACTTATATTTTTAGGTGTAGGAATTTTACTAATTATCATATTCTTTATTATAATGAGTTTAATGTAATATATTATGTTTTGTAAAATAATATTGGTTATATTCAAAGCTAAAGACTTGTCCAAAATTTGCTTTTGATTTTTGCTCATTTCTATTATCTATTGCATATTTTATACTATTTCTAATTTTGAACAGTATTAAAGGCTTTGTATTTTAATGCTACAAAATTATAAATAATTACCATATATTTTCTATTTCTTCATCAGATAGAAAAGTATGTGTTGCTTTTACTGAATCTTCCCATACTTCTAATAATTGATTAATTAAGTTGTTTGTTCTTTCCTTTACTTCTATTATGTTCATATTTTACACCTCTTTCAAATTATTAAAATTCTTTAATATTTACTTTACTCTTGCTTATTCATAATTTATCTCACTTTCTAATTATTTAATCGAATTGTATTTGCCAATTCTTATCATTATATGCTTTAAAACAAATTTCAATTTGTTCTTTATTTGTTTTTTCCTCTGACAAATTATTTGTTATTTCATCTTGTGAGAAATATTTTATTTCTGTGGTTTCTATATTTTTCTTAAATTTCCACCTATAATATCACATAAAATAAATACTTTGCATACTTCATAAGCATATATTGGTTTATTGTTTTTATTTATATCATGTATAGCAACTACTTTTATTGCATTTACATCTTTCTATAAATCGACATAAATTGCAAATTCTTTATTTAGTTTTCAGTGGTAAATAGCCTACATTGTAGGCTATTTACTATCCATTAATTTAATCCCAATCATCATCTTCGTTATCATAATAATTACGAAGCATTTCAATGTTTGGAGTTATTGCCCAAGTACCTCTTGGAAGATTTTTTTTAAGATTTTCTCTTACTTCCTCAGGAGTATTTGGATTGTGTGCAACGAAATATTTAATCCCAAAATCATAAAGTTCTTCGCCCAATAAAGCAAGTGTCTCTGGCAGAGTATTCTCGTTAATAGCTACACATCTTCTAATAACAGGATGTTTATCATCAGATAAATGTGCCAACGTTTCACTTAATGTATTCTAATTTCTTGCTACTTCAAACTTAACCTCATCATTTTCATCTTTCGATAAAAAATCTAAAATTTGACCTGAAGTAGCTGGATTTTTAGCTACCCCTATTCTAACATAGGAATCATCATCTCTTGACTACCTAAAATAGTATTGGTTGCATTTGGATTAGTTGCTACATTTCTCCGAACAAATTTACTTTCATCTTCAGATAAAAATTCAAGAACTTCAGTTTCAACAAAAGCAGATTTTGCAATTGCCTCTTTTACTGCTCTTTCAAGTTTACCTAAATCAATGTTCATTTTTCTTTCCTCCTTGACAATTCTGATTACGAATTAATAGTTACTATATATAAAACTTGCAATTTGCAAGATAACCAAATTATGTGAATATTATAGCATAAACAACCTATATTTTCAATATAACTGAAGAAATTTTAACTATATATTTAAATTGTAATTCTTGTTTAATTATCTTCATTTTCATACACTATCCTTTTGTTTGGATGATTTTAATATTGTTTTTAGGCAACAAAAAAATCAACCATTTTACTGATTGATTTTTGTATCAATTCTGTTCTATTAGTTCGAACAGATACATCATTGGTGGGCAGGACATTCGTATAATCACGCGAACTATTGATCTAAAAGCATTTTTACTATTATGTCCGTGCAAATAAAATAGCAACAAGTGATATGATTAATCTTCTATTTGCTCTATTTCAGAATAAACAACATCTATAACATTTTCTAATATATCTTTTGGTAAATCTTCTATTACTTGATATGTTCTACTATTTAAATCTAATGCTTTTATATGTTCACACAATATTACACCTGTTGTTTTAGTTCTATCATCTAATGGTATATGCAAAGGAAAATGATTATTTGTATTTGTAATAGGGCAAACAATAGATAATTTTGCTTTTTCATTAAATATATCATTACTTATTACAACAGCTGGTCTATATCCTGCTTGCTCATGTCCTGCTTGTGGATTAAAATTGATTTTTATAATAGTTCCTTGTTTTACCATATTTCTTCTCCTTTTGGCTCTCCCCAGTCAATTTCTATTGGTTTATAATCCTCTTTATAATCTTTGAATAATTCTTTTATATTTTTTCTTTTATGTTCCTTTGCTTTCTCTATAACTAATTTTCCATTATCTACAATAATTATTATTTGTTCATTTTCAGACCAATTGACACTATCTAATACCATTTTAGGTATTCTAATTCCTTGACTATTTCCCCATTTTTGAATAGTAGTTGTCATTTTTCTCATCTCCTCTCGTATATACATAGTATATACTATTTTATAAAAAATGTCAATAAAATTTTATACTTTTATAATATTTTTTACTAAAAAAAGTAATATTATTCTTGATATTTCTTGTATTTTATGATTACAACTAGTGCTATATATTATGATAAAATTACAATAATTATCAGTATATCAAACAAAATTGCAATTTACTTTTCTAATCTCATAATAACTATTTTTTTTAATTTTTTACTATATTTTTAATAAAATTCTGTCCTTCCAGTGCAATCCGTGCAAAAATCGCACTAAACAAATCTCCGTATTGACTGATACTGTTAGATTACAAAGGATATCTTTCCGTGCAATTCGTCCGTGCAATTTCCGTGCAGAAACAAAAAAACAATAAAAAATGGCAAATAATTTTGAATATAGTTTGAATAACGAAAATGCTCAAAGATAAGTAATATCAATACTTAAAAATAATTTTGAATAGAAATAAAAAAAGCTGAAATTGGTTAAAATTTCAACTTTTTGGTGGGCAGGGATGGATTCGAACCATCGTACTCAAATGAGAACAGATTTACAGTCTGCCGCCTTTAGCCACTCGGCCACCTACCCAAATAAAATGGTGCTCCCTCAAGGATTTGAACCTTGGACCCACCGGTTATGAGCCGGTTGCTCTGACCAACTGAGCTAAGGGAGCAAATGTCTTAATCAAGACAAGATAAAGTATATCTTATTTTATATTACTTGTCAAGTATTTTTTGAAAAAAATTTTAAAAATACTGATAATCTATTGAATAAAAATACAAAATATGATAAAAATATATAAATTATAAATGTGACATAGGAGGAAAAAAGATGTATAATGAACAAAAAGATATAGCGAATACACCAAGGATAAAAGTAATAGGAGTTGGAGGAGCAGGAAATAATGCGGTAAATAGAATGATACAAGATAATGTAAAAGGTGTTACATATTATATGATAAACACAGAAACAGGAACATTAAAAAGATCTTTAACAAAAAATATATTGCAAATAGGAATAGAAACAACAAAAGGACTAGGAGCTGGAGCAAACGAAAATGTTGGAGAAAAAGCAGCAAGAGAAAATAAAGAACAAATAAAAGATTTATTAAGAGGAGCCGATATGGCTTTTATTGTAGCTGGAATGGGTGGAGGAACAGGAACAGGAGCAGCACCAGTTGTTGCAGAAATAGCAAAAGAAATGGGAATATTAACAATAGGTGTAGTTACAAAACCATTTATGTTTGAAGGAAAGGCAAGAAAATTAAGAGCAGACTATGGTACTCAAAAATTAAGAGAAAATGTAGATGATTTAATAGTAATATTAAATGATAAACTATTAAAAAATACAGATACAAAAATAACATTAAATTCTGCTTTTTCTTTAGCAGATGAAGTTTTAGAACAGGGAATAACAGGAATAACAGATTTATTAACAACTATTGGAGAGGTAAACATCGATTTTGCAGATATAGCAACAACAGTGAAGTATAGAGGAAAAGCATATATGGGAGTTGGTATGGCAGAAGGTGAAAGAAAAGTAGAAGAAGCAGTGTTGCAAGCTATTAGCAATCCATTAACAGAAGCAAAGATAAATGGAGCAAAAGGTGTTATTTTTAATGTAAAAGGAAATGAATCACTAAGCTTGTTAGAAATAAATAGTGCAATAGGTATAATAAATGATAAGATTAGTGAAGATGCAAATGTTATCTTTGGAACTGTGATAGATAAAAATATGAGTGATAAAGTTGGTGTTACTATTATTGCTACAGGAGTAGAAGAAAATACAGAAGTTAAAGTATAATAATTTTATGATATAAACAAAAGATGGGGAGAGCAATAACTTTCTCCATTATTTTATCTATTAGAAAAGTCAGAGCGACTTTTCTGAATTATTCATAAAATCTTAATAAAATATATATTTATTATTCATAAATCTATGATATATATATTGTAGGAAATATAATATTTTCTAAAAGGGGGAAAATATAATGTATAATATTTTGGTAGTTGATGATGATAAAGAAATTGTAAATGCAATAGATATTTATTTAAAAAAAGAAGGTTATAAAATATATAAAGCTTATAATGGAGAAGAAGCATTGGAAGTATTAAAAAATGAAGAAATACATTTAATAATACTAGATGTTATGATGCCTAAAAAGGATGGATTAGAAACATTAGAGGAAATAAGAAAGAATAGAACGATTCCAGTTATAATGTTGTCAGCAAAGTCAGAAGATTATGACAAAATAGAAGGTTTAGACTTAGGTGCAGATGATTATGTGACTAAACCTTTTAGTCCACTAGAGTTAATTGCTAGGGTAAATTCAAATATAAGAAGATATACAAAATTTGGAGCTTTAAAAGAAAATTTGAATGACAAAACATATAAAACAGGAGATTTATTTTTAGATGATGAAACAAAAAAAGTTATAGCAGATGGAAAAGAAATAAAATTAACTGCAACTGAATTTAAAATTTTGAAGTTTCTAATAAAAAATAAAGGAAAGGTATTTTCAATTCCACAAATATATGAGAATGTATGGAATGAAGAAGGGTATGCGGCAGAGAATATTATTGCGGTACATATAAGACACATAAGAGAAAAAATAGAAATAGATCCAAAAGAACCTAAGTATTTAAAAGTAATATGGGGAATAGGATATAAAATTGAAGATATAAAATAAATAAAAATTAAGAATGGAGGAAACTATGGAAAATATTAGAAAATCTTCTTTATTAAGGGGAATATCTTATGTATTAATTCCAATAATTGTATTTGTTTTAATTTTATGTGTTGTAAATGAAGTACTTATTCGACAATATGGTAATATTGGAAACAAAGAAGAGTATTTAAAAACTGATCAATTTGCAGAAGGATATTATATTTCTGTTATTTCAAATGTGTCAGATATAAGAGAGATAGAATATGAAAACTCAAGTGGTATAGAGATATATAATACTACAAGAAATTATTATAAAAAAATAGAAGACCAAAATATATATTATGAAGGTAGTAAAGAAACAAGGGTAGGATATATAAATAAAGGGATAAATTACATTATAAAAGATAAAAATACAGGAAAAGTATATACAAATATTCAAATAACAGATTTAAATAAGCAAATACAGGACTTAAAAAATGCATCTGTTTATTGGTATTATGAAAATGGAGAAATAAAAACTAGTATAGATAAAATAAATCAAAATAATGTAGTTTATAACTATGGCATAACATATGATGATTATGACATATATTCAAGTTTTAATATAGATAACATGGTTGAATATATATTAAAAGATCCAACATATGCAATTTATTTAAAACTGTATGATATTTCACAATTCCTTAATAATAAATTATCATATATAATACCTATATCAACTATTTTATTAACAGTTATAATTATATATCTGATTTGGTCTATTGGACATGAAAAAGGAAAAGATGGAATAACATTAGGGAGTATAGATAAAATATCATATGAAATTATTATTATGATAACTTGGTTTATAATTGGTCTATTGATATGTGTGGTTGGAGGAACATCTAGTATAAATAGTCAGATTCCTGTGGACTTTGTTCAATCAGCATATATTGTATCATATTTAGGAATATATGTATGTTTGCTAATAGATGTAGTTACTACAATTAGAAGAATAAAAGCAAAAGAGTTTTGGCATTCATTTTTGGTATACAAAATTTGGAATAAAATAAAACAAAAAATAGATGAATATGGAGGAAAAACAAAGTCTACAAGAAAATTAACATTTTTTTACTTAATGTTTTTAGTTGCATTTATTATTTTGATTAATTGTGCCACATCTTTTGTAGGATTGGTATTATTAGTTGCATTTTTAGTATGGGTGTATATAAAATTATTAGAATACAACAAAAAATTAAATAAGATACAATTAGCTTTAAAAGACATATATGAAGGTAAAGATACAGTTTATTTAGATGAAAACGAACTAAAAGGTGTGCTAAAAAGGATGGCAAAATATATTAATGATATTGCTGGTGGCTTTTCTAATGCAATTGAACAGAGTTTAAAATCTGAAAGATTAAAAACTGAATTAATAACAAATGTGTCACATGATATAAAAACACCACTTACATCAATCATAAATTATGTGGATTTACTAAAAAAAGAAGAATTTGAAAATAAACAAGTTGAACAATATATTGCGATATTAGATAATAAATCTCAGAGATTAAAAAAACTTATAGAAGATTTAGTAGAGGCATCTAAAGTTCAATCAGGAAATGTAAAATTAAATATAGAAGATATAAATTTAAAAGAACTTTTAAATCAAACTACAGGTGAATTTGAAGATAGATTTGAAAAGAAAAACTTAAAAATTGAATTATCTGTTCCAACAGATGATGTTATTATAAAAGCAGATAATAGGTATATGTATAGAATAATAGAAAATCTATTTAGTAATATTACAAAATATGCTTTAGAGAATTCAAGGGTATATATAGAACTTAAAAGAGAGAGGGGAAAGGTTAAATTAAGTATAAAAAATATATCTAGTGAAAGATTAAATATTTCTGCTGATGAATTAATGCAACGTTTTGTTAGAGGAGATAAATCAAGACATACAGAAGGAAGCGGATTAGGTATTTCTATAGCCAAAAGTTTAACTGAATTGCAAAATGGTAGTTTTGATATAGAAATTGATGGAGATTTATTTAAAGTAATTTTAGAATGGTAAAAACTTGAAAAATTAAATTATGTATGTTAAAATTTATAAAAAACAAAAGAAAGAGAGAAAAAAATTGAAAAAATTTTTTGTAATTATAGGAATATTACTGGTAATATTTATATCATTATTAATATATAGAAAATCACAACAAAAAAATATTGTAACAGCATCTGAAGTTGACAATATACAAAATTATATATCAGAAATTTATATGTGGAAAGAAGTAACAGGGGAAGCACTTCCTGTATTTGATGAAATCAATAATGCATCAGACAAGTGGATTTGGGAGGTTGTAAAGAAAAATATAGATAATTATGATAGCATAACATATAATCAAATCCAAGATAAGATAAAGGAAATATTTAGCCAAAATTGTACCAAACAATTTCCTAAAGAAGGGAATGAAGCATTTTTATATAATGAAGAAGCACAAAATTATGAACCCACAATAACACAAATTGATAGTGATAATGATGTATTTATAATAAATGAAATCCAAAAAGAAAAAGATGAATATATTGTTGAAATTGTAGAATATATAGAAGATTACTCTCAAGAAAAGTTTGACACAGAAACAGGAGAAGAATTAGAATATGATATTAGTATAAAAAACCTTTCAGGAGATGTAATAACAAGTGTAAAAAATACAGAAGGAGAAACAAAAATTATAGAGCAGGTTAAGGCTAATATTGATAAATTTAGTAAAAAGATAGTAAGATTAACAATAGATAAAGAAGGAAAAATATTTGTTAAATCTGTTCAAAATAAATAAAAGGATTGTGAATTAAATGCAAAAAATGTTAGAAAAATGTACATTGTGCCCACATAAATGTGGAGCAAATAGAATAAAAGGAGAAATAGGCAGATGTAAATCAACAGATAAAGTAAAAATAGCTTTATATTCTACACATGAATTTGAAGAACCTTGTATTAGTGGAATAAATGGTTCAGGAACAGTATTTTTCTCAAATTGTAATTTGAATTGTATTTTTTGCCAAAATTATGAAATCAGTCAATTGGGAAGAGGAAAAGAAATATCAACCAATGAATTGGCTGATATTTTTTTGAAACAGCAAGAAAAAAATGTAGAAAATGTGAATTTGGTAACTCCAACAAGCTATGTACCTCAAATAATAGAGGCAATACAAATTGCTAAAAAACATGGATTTAGATTACCAATTGTATATAACACAAATGCTTATGAAAATATAGAGACAATAAAGTTACTTGATGGATATGTCGATATATATTTACCTGATTTAAAATATGTAGAAAATGATTTAGCAAAAAAGTATTCAAAAATTGATAATTATTTTGAAATTGCAACAGAAGCAATAAAAGAAATGTATAGACAAGTAGGAAATCCAATTCTTAATTCTGATGGAATTATGCAAAGAGGAATTATGATAAGACATTTAGTTTTACCTACATATATAGAAAATAGTAAAAAAGTATTAGATTGGATTAAAAATAATTTACCCAAAGAAGTTTATGTTAGTGTTATGGCACAATATTTCCCTACTTATATGGCAAAAAAAGATAAAAGGATTAATAGAAAATTAACTAAATATGAATGGAATAAAATACTTGATTATATTGAGGTACTTGGAATTGAAAATGGATTTGTGCAAGAGCTTGGAGAACATGAAGAAGAATATG
The DNA here is from genome assembly GCA_944388015.1 of uncultured Clostridia bacterium. Taxonomy (GTDB): domain Bacteria; phylum Bacillota; class Clostridia; order TANB77; family CAG-508; genus CAG-269. The sequence continues at coordinate 10,939 of CALXHD010000026.1, forward strand.
TTCCAAATTGGGAGTAATATATAATTAAAAAAATGTAGAATTTTATAATTATATATGTTATACTTTAGTAGTGAAAGAAAATTATTTCATAAATTTAGTGTAGAACAAAATAATAAAAAGAGGAGGAACAAAAAATGACACAAGCAGATAAAAATTTTATAGAAACATGTAAGGAGATAATAAAGAATGGATATTCTTCAAAAGGTACAAATGTGCGTACTAGATGGGAAGATGGAGAAGAGGCAAATTATATTTCAATTGTTGGAGTACAAAATAAATATGATGTTGCAAAGGAATTTCCAATGATTACATTAAGAAATAATAGTAAAACAATAAAAAATGCAATTGATGAAATTTTGTGGATATGGCAAAAAAAATCAAATAAGGTTAGTGAATTAAATTCACATATTTGGGATCAGTGGGCAGGAGAAGATGGAACAATTGGTAAAGCATATGGTTACCAATTAGCTAAAAAATATGAATTCAAGACAAAAGAAGGTATAAAGAAAATGGATCAAGTAGATTATATATTATATTTATTAAAAAATGATCCATCAAGCCGTAGAATAATGACAAATATATTTAACCATGAAGAATTAAAAGACATGAACTTAGAACCATGTGCATATGGTACACAATGGTTAGTAAAAGGAGGAAAATTACATCTTATTCTTAACCAACGTTCACAAGATATGTTAACAGCAAATGGTTGGAATGTTATGCAATATGCAGCTCTTCAGTATATGTTTGCACAGGTTTCAGGATTAGAAGTTGGAACTTTAACACATAATATAGGAGATTGTCATATTTATGATAGACATATACCACTTGTAGAAAAACTACTTGAAGCAAAACCAATGGATGTGAGTCCAAAATTGATTATTAAAAATCCAACAAAAGATTTCTATGAATTTAAAGTAGAAGATTTTGAAATTGAGGGATATGATTATAATAAAGATGTGAAAATAGGAAAGATACCAGTGGCTATTTAGGAGGTTATGAAGAATGTTAAGTATTATAGTTGCAAAAGCTAAAAACAATATAATAGGAAAAGATAATAAACTTCTATGGGATTTACCAAATGATTTAAAAAAATTTAAAGAATTAACAACAGGACATGTAATTATTATGGGAAGAAAGACTTTTGAATCTTTAGGAAGAGTATTACAAAATAGGAAACATGTGGTTTTTAGTCAAAATCCGGATTTTAAAGTAAATGACCCAGATGTTTCTGTAGTTAGATCAATGTTAGAGATTCAAGAATATATCGAAAATGAGAGTGAAAACTTTGTTATAGGTGGAGCAATGATATATAACTTGCTTTTGCCATATGTTAAAAAAATGTATGTGACAGAAATTGACAAAGATTTTGATGGAGATACTTTTTTTCCAAGAATTCAAGAAGAAATATGGAAAGAAGTAAAAAGAGAAGGTCATGAAGAAAATGGATTAAAATATGATTTTGTTGAATATGAGAGAAGATAATTGAAGGTGATAGTAAGGAATGGAATTTCTGAAGAAATTAGAGTTTGATAAGATATTAAATAGATTAGAAAAATATTGCCATGTTGAAAAAAGCAAAAACATGGCTTTAAAATTAAGTTTATATACTAATATTCAAAAAGTAAAAAATGCATTACAAGAAACAACAGAAGCGGTTAATTTAACACAAAGATGTGGCACTTTACCAGATGTTTTTTTTGAAGAAGATAATCATGGCTTAAAAATTTTAGAAACATATGGAGTGCTTTCTTTAAAATCAATTTTAAATTTTACGCAAATTTTAAGATTAAGTAATATACTAAAAAAATACTTTAATCAGGATTTTATAAATAAAGAAGATTATCCAATTTTACAACCAATATTTTCAGAGTTATATACTAATACTGGAATAATTTTACAGATAGAAAAGAGTATTGTTGATGAAAATACATTAGATGATAAAGCTTCTAAAAATTTAGAACTTATACGAAGAAAGCAAAAAAATATAGAACTAGACATAAAACAAAAATTAAATAATATGATTCATTCAAGTATATATAGTAAATATATACAGGAAAGCATAGTTACTATTAGAAATGATAGATATGTAATACCAGTAAAGCAAGAGTATAGAAGTCAGATAAAAGGTTTTGTACATGATATTTCTAGTTCAGGATCAACTGTTTTTATTGAACCGATTTCTATTTTTGAATTAAATAACAATATGGCAGATTTAAAAATGGAAGAGAGTTTAGAAATTGAAAAGATAATAAAAGAATTAACAAAATTATTTTATCCATATGTAGAAGAGCTAAAAAAAGATGCTGAAAATTTAGCAAAATTAGACTTTATTTTTGCTAAAGCAAAATTCTCAAGAGATATTAAAGGAAATGAACCGATAATAAATGATAGTAATCAAATTATATTAGAAGAAGCAAGACATCCTTTAATAGATAAAGAAAAGGTTGTACCAATAACATTAAATATAGGAGTAAATTATAAAAGTCTATTGATTACAGGACCTAATACAGGTGGAAAAACTGTAACATTAAAAACTGTTGGACTACTTACATGTATGGCATGTAGTGGATTGCATATTCCAGCAAAAAAGACATCTTCAATATGTGTATTTAATAAAATTTTTGCAGATATTGGAGATGAGCAGAGCATAGCAGATTCATTAAGTACATTTTCTGCACATATGAAAAACATTGTTGAAATTGTTAAAAATGCAGATGAAAAAACTTTAATTTTGGTTGATGAATTAGGTTCAGGAACAGATCCAGTGGAGGGACAAGCACTAGCAATTAGCATATTAGAAGAACTGTATAAAAGAGGTTGTATAACAATTGCAACAACACATTATCAAGAATTAAAAAAATATGCTATGACTGAAAGTGGATTTGAAAATGCTTCTGTAGAATTTGATATACAGACATTAACACCGACATATAAGCTATTAGTAGGAGTGCCAGGTAAGAGTAATGCTTTTGAGATTAGTAAAAAACTTGGTCTTAAAGAAGAGATAATAAAAAATGCACAAAATAGATTAGAAAAACAAGATATAGAATTTGAAGAATTAGTTAAGAAAATATATCAAGATAAAGTTCAAATTGAGGAAGAAAAAAAGAGGATTGATATAAAATTAAAAGAAGTCGAAAGCTTAAGACAATCTTTAGAAATAGATAATACGAATTTAATAGAAAAACAAAAATCTGAAATAGAGAATGCCAAAATAGAGGCAAGAAATATTTTATTAAATGCTAAACAAGAGGCAAATGATATCATAAAAGATATGGAAAAATATCAAAAAAATATTGAAGATAATTTATCTATAAAAAAAGCTAATGAGCTTAGAGAAGATTTGAACAGTAAAATAAAAGAATTAAGTATTAATGAAAAAACTTTGGATATTGTTAATAATGATGTTGATATAAAACCTGATATGAAAGTTTTTGTTAAAAAATTTGGAAAAGAAGGTGTGGTGTTTTCTAAATCTTCTAAAAATAATGAAGTTATTGTTCAGATAGGTGGAATGAAAATAAATGTTCCAATTGGTGATTTAAATATTATAGAAAATGAGCCACAAAAACAAAAAATTAATGTACATTCAAATATTAGTAAATCTAAAAATATTAAAACAGAAATAAATGTAATAGGTCAAACTGTTGAAGAAGCATGTTTTGTTGTTGATAAATTTTTAGATGATTGTAGTTTAGCTAAACTTCAAACTGTTAGGATTGTACATGGTAAAGGAACAGGAAAACTTAGAAATGGTATACACAAATTATTAGATAAAAATTCACATGTTAAATCATATAGATTAGGAACATTTGGTGAAGGTGAAATGGGTGTGACTGTTGTGGAGCTTAAATAAGGAAAATACGTTGCACACAATTGTTACTTACGTAAAATTGGCGCAGAACAAATTAACGGAAAGCCAAAGAGAAAAGTTAAAATTATTGCAGATTTTAAGGCTTTCCGATTTGTTATAATACCATATATAAAAAATAGCTGTGAATTCTAATCAGATGTTGTCACTGCTTAGACTATAATAATGAAAATATTCTTATTAGTTATATGATAACAGCTCTATCATGAAAAAAAGCTAAAAAGTACTTGCAATTTGTGAAAATATTTGGTACAATAGATAACGTAAAAAATCACATAGAATCAATCTAGGAGGTAGTGCTAACAAATTTGTTAGTCCAAATAGGTGTAAATTCTATGGAAGTAAAAACAAAAAGGAGGAATAAAAAATGGCAGTAGTTGCAATGAAACAATTACTAGAAGCAGGTGTTCATTTTGGACATCAAACAAGAAGATGGGATCCAAAAATGGCAGAATATATATTCCAAGCTAGAAATGGAATTCACATCATCGATTTACAAAAAACATCAAAAAAATTAGATGAAGCATATGCTTTTCTAAAAGAACAAGCAGAGGAAGGAAAAACAGTTCTATTTGTTGGAACAAAAAAACAAGCACAAGAATGTATGAAAGAGGCAGCACTTAGATGTGGAATGTTCTATGTTGATCAAAGATGGTTAGGTGGAATGTTAACAAACTTTGAAACAATAAGAGCAAGAGTACAAAGATTAAAAGACTTAGAAACAATGCAAGAAGATGGAACATTTGATGTTTTACCTAAAAAAGAAGTTATTTTATTAAAGAAAGAAATGGAAAAATTAGAAAGAAATCTAGGTGGAATCAAAGACATGGAAGAATTACCAGGTGTTATATTCCTAGTAGATCCTAAAAAAGAAAGAATAGCTATATTAGAAGCTAAGAAATTAAATATTCCAGTTATAGGTTTAGTAGATACAAACTGTAATCCAGAAGAAGTAGATTATCCAATACCAGGAAATGATGATGCTATTAGAGCTGTTAAATTAATAGCAGATGTTATGGCAAATGCAGTAATTGAAGGTAAACAAGGTGAAAGCTATGAAGCTGGAGAAGAGGTTGAACAAGATGTTTCTGAAGAAGTAACAGATATGGAACAAGTTGCTCAAGAAGAAACTACAGAAACAGCTGAATAATTATATATAAAAATTAAAGGCGAGAATTAAGGTGTAACGAAAAAGTATGTTCGATTTGCCAAAATATCTTGCCTTAAAAAATATAAGGAGGAATAAGAATGGTTACAGCAAGTTTAGTAAAAGAATTAAGAGAAAAAACAGGTGCAGGAATGATGGACTGTAAAAAGGTTTTGACAGAAACAGATGGAGATATGGAAAAAGCAATTGAATTATTACGTGAAAGAGGAATTGCAAAAGCAGCAAAAAAATCAGGAAGAGTTGCAGCAGAAGGTTTAGTAGAGGCAGTTGTTTCAGAAGATGGAAAATCAGGAGCAATAATTGAAGTAAATTCAGAAACAGACTTTGTAGCAAAAAATGAAGAGTTTAAAACATTTGTAAATGATGTAGCAAAACAAGTATTAGAAACAAATCCAAAAGATGTGGAAGAATTATTAGCTCAAGAAGCTAAATTTGAGGCTGGAAAAACAGTTCAAGAAGCTTTAGTAGGAAAAATAGCTACAATTGGTGAAAATTTAAGTATTAGAAGATTTGCTAGATTTGAATCAGAAGGATTAGTTGAAAAATATATCCATGGAGATGGAAAAATAGCTGTTTTAGTTAATATGAAAAAAGGAAATGCAGAAGTTGCAAAAGATATTTGTATGCAAATAGCAGCAGCTAGACCTGAATATGTAAAAAGAGATAATGTACCACAAGAAAGAGTTGACAAAGAAATGGAAATACTAAAAGTTCAAACAATGAATGAAGGTAAACCAGAAGCTATTGCAGAAAAAATCGTTATGGGAAGAATTGGTAAATTCTATGAAGAAATCTGTTTAGTAGATCAAGCATTTGTAAAAGATCCAAATATGAAGGTATCTGAATTATTAAAACAAAAAGATGCTGAGGTTGTAGAATTCGCAAGATTTGAAAAAGGTGAAGGAATAGAGAAAAAAGAAGAAAATTTTGCTGAAGAAGTTATGAAACAAATAAAATAGGAATCCATTTGGAAAAGATAAGGTGTGTAAAAAATATTATATTTGAATTTGATGAAATACGCCTAACTTTGTGCGACATGATTTAAGTATTTTAAGTATTAAGATTATGTCGCTTTTATATTTTTGTAAAAATATTAAATTTTTAAAAATAGAGTATTCTAATGTAAAAGATATTGTACATGGGTCTTAATGTATAGAATCAATACAAATTAACGGAAAGCCAAAGAGAAAAGTTAAAATTATTGCGGATTTTAGGGCTTTCCGATTTGATATCTATTAGGAAAGTCATACTGACATTCCTAATAGATAAAACACATTGCACACAATTTTACTAGCGTAAAATTGGCGCAGAACAAATTAACGGAAAGCCAAAGAAAAAAGTTAAATTCTTGCTAATTTTAAGGCTTTCCGATTTGTTC
>CALXHD010000027.1 GCA_944388015.1 uncultured Clostridia bacterium
TAAGTTTTATACTTAATAAAAATATATAAAAATGGAGGGAAAACAAATGGTAAGAAAAAACGAAAGAGGAATAACACTCATAGCTTTGGTAATTAGCATAATTGTGTTGCTAATATTAGCAGGAGTAACAATAGTTGCAATAAGTGGAGATAATGGGATATTAGTACAGGCAAGCAGAGCAAAACAAGAAAGTGAAAAAGCGAAAATAATTGAACAAATAAGATTAGAAATAATGGAAAAACAAACAGAGAATGAAGGAGTTATTTATGAAGATGACTTTTATGAAATACTTAGAAATTATGGTACTATATCTGAAGATGAAAAAATAATAACAACAGTGAGAGGAAATTGCTTTCAAAATCGCAAATGAGATTTTAAGGAATATGTTCGAAGAATATGATAAATATTTCCTTATTGTAAAAAAAAATGTAATATGGTAAAATATTACTACTATAAGAAAGGCGTGCATAACGAAATCAAAGATTTCTATGCACACATGTGTAAAATTGCTTCGCAATTATTGCACGAATATAAGAAGCCTAACCTTGTTGTATACGGAAAAATCTTATATATGGTCAAGATAAAAGCTGTTTTTTCCTATACAATAAGAAATGACATATCTTCAAATTTTAGCTCATATTATTAAAAATATGAACAATCAATAAAGGAGGAAACACAGTGAATACAAAAATTCTAGTAAGAGATGTTATTAAAATTACAAAAGCAGAGATGATACAAGGAAATTTGGAACAAGAATGTTATGATTTTGCATATGACACAAGACAAATGAACCCAAATGATGTATATATAGGACTAAAGACAGAAAAAAGTGATGGCAGTTATTATTGGCAAGAAGCATTTAAAAAAGGTGCTAATATTGTAATAATAAATGAAATAAATATAGAAAAAAAAGATTTAGAAAAATGGGAAAACAAAACTATTTTAGTGGTCAAAGATAGTTTAATTGCATTGCAACAAATAGCAACATATAAGAGAAGTCTATATGGCAATAATTTAAAAGTTATAGCAATAACAGGCAGTGTCGGAAAAACAAGTACAAAAGATATGATAGCAAGTGTTGTATCACAAAAATATAAAACATTAAAAACAATGGGGAATTATAATAATCATATAGGTGTACCATTAACATTGTTAAGACTAAGAGATGAACAAGTTGCAGTAATTGAAATGGGAATGAACCATACAGGAGAGATAGAAACTCTAACTAAGATTGCAAGACCCGATATTGCAGTTATAACAAATATAGGTACATCACATATAGGAAATTTAGGATCAAGAGAAAATATTTTAAAGGCAAAATTAGAGATTTTAGATGGAATGGATAGAAAAGAAATTACAATTAATAGTGATAATGATTTGCTTCAAAAGTGGAGTAAAAGTAATAAAGAAGATATAAAAATTCATGGTTTTGCTATAGAAAATATAAATGATGAAAAAGTCGAAGTGTGGGCAGATAATATTAATTTAAAAGAAAACTCTAGTGGTTTTACTTGCCATACAGACAAACAAGAAGTTAAACTAAAAGTACAAGTTGGAGGAACACATTTTATATATAATGCATTATGTGCTACACTGGTAGGTAAAATATTAGACATAGATATGCAAGACATAAAAAAAGGTGTAGAAACATTTGAACTAACTAAAAAAAGAATGGAAGTTACTAAATTAAAAAATAATATAACAGTAATTAATGATGCATATAATGCTAGTCCTGAAGCGGTTAAAGCATCAATAAAAAACTTGAAAACTTATAAAATGGGTAGAAAGATAGCTGTACTTGGAGATATGTTAGAACTTGGTGAATTTTCAGAGAAGTTGCACAAAGATATAGGTGACTTTGTTGCTGAAAATGGTATAGATATTTTGATATGTTTAGGGATTAATAGCAAGTATATTATAGATAAGGCAATAGAAAAAGGGGTAAAAGATGTACATTATTTTAAAGAAGGTAAACAAATAGTGCAATACTTAATAGAAAACGTAAAAAAGGATGATGTTATTTTGTTTAAGGCATCTAATGGAATGAAATTTTACCAATTGTGTGATGATTTTATAAAAAATTTGTAAAACTATAGATTTTTTTGTAATATCTTGATATAATATATATACCTAATTTTAGGGGAGGATGTTAAATGGTTTTTAAAGATTATTACAAAATTCTTGGCTTAGAAACTAGTAGAGTAACTATAGATGAAATAAAAACAGCATATAGAACAGCTGCAAAAAAATATCATCCAGATGTGAATATAGGCAATACATTAGCTGAGGAAAGAATTAAAGATATAAATGAAGCATATAGGATTCTCTCTGTACCATCATCAAAAAGAAAATATGATAGAACTTGGAATGCAAACCATGCTAGGGCAAAACAGCCAAATATAAGGAATAAAGAATCCATATTTCAAATGTTTTTGGGAAATATAGAGAATGTTCAAACAAATGCAAAAGATTCTAGTAAAAGGGGAGAAGATGTAGAAACACAAATTACTGTTTCACTAGAAGAAGCATATTTTGGAGCAGAAAAGAAAGTATCTTTTAAAACACTTGAAGGAAAAAATAAAACCTATTCAATTACTATTCCAAAAGGAATAAGAAATGGTGAAAAAATAAGATTAATAGGTCAAGGAAAACAGGGGATAAATGGTGGCAAGAATGGAGATTTGTATATAAAAATAATGATACAGGATAGTCCAAGATTTAAGCTAAAGGGTTATGACTTATATACAGATTTGTTACTAACTCCATGGGAAGCCACTTTAGGAACAAGAGTTACAATTCCTACAATTGATGCTCAAACTAAAATATATATTCCACAAGGAATAGAAAGTGGAGAAAAGCTAAGAATTCCAAATAAAGGATATCATGATGGAAAAGGAGAGAGAGGAGATCTTATAGCAGAGGTTAAAATAATTGTGCCTAAAAAATTAAATGATACAGAGAGAAGTTTATATGAAAAGCTTAAAGAGGTTTCTAATTTTAATCCAAGAGTAAATTAGAAAATAATTGTAACAAATAATTACAATCTTATAGATTAACATAAATTTTATATTGACAAATGGCTTGTTTTCCTGTATAATATATTGTGGACTAAACAAAAGACAAGCTATGTGTTAAATCATAGGAATGAGGTGTCAAATTGAATATGGAGATGTGGCAAGGAAAACATTTTAGTATTACTGATCCTAAAGATGTAAAAACAGTAATATATCAAATAAATAAAACAGAAAAAGAATTTTTAGATGAATCACCTAAATATACTATGCAAAGATTAGATTTTACAGAAGAAATTAGAGGAGATAATACTAGAAAGACTTTTTATGTTGATAATCCGTCTGATGACTATGATCAATTAGTAATATTGTCATTTGCTAAAGATAGAGTTGTGGTTAATACTGCATTATTGGAAGGAGAAAAAATATCAATATCTAAAAGACCAATGCCACTAAAATTTGATAGCATATATAATGAAACTGAAACAGAATACAAGGATTTTAGATATACACCAAATTTAAAAAGACCTATATGTATAATTGATCCTGAAACTACAGAAGAGGTAAAGCCAATGCTTTATTTTGATGAAAAAACAAATGAAGTAAAAGGAAAATGTAAATTAAAACCATATAAATCTTATTTTGCCTTTGAAATCAGAGACAAGAAAGATAATTAAGGAGGAAGTTTTAAATGGGAAATGCAGGAACACAAAGAGATAATACCCCACAAATACTTGAAATAGTATGTTCTATGATTGTAGAAGTACAAAACGAATTATCAAAAGGTCAAAAACATGGAGATGCAACAAAAGTAGAAAAAGCAGGAAGAACAGATGTAATAGGAGAGAAAATAGCAGAAGAACTTATTCAAGCAACAGTTAAAAATCATGAATTTGCTCAAGATCCGGAAACAGGATTAACAGTTAGAATAGTAGATGGAAAAGTTGTAAAAGTAAATGAACAACTTATGGAAGAAGTTATCGAAACTCGTAAAAAACAAGGAAAGAGTATTGAAATTAATAAAGGACCAAAAATTGATAAAGGTCAAGAACATTAATAGATTTTATTAAACAAAAGATAGTAGGTGAATTTGATGAATTATAAAGTAGAAGGTGCTATAAGAAGAAATAAAAAATATTTTATAATATATGGAATACTATGGGTAATTATAACCATAGTATTTGTTTCGCCTTTATCACTTAGTATATTTCAAGCAAGTGAAAGTGGAACAATGGATTTTACAATTTTTTTTGATAGAGTAGTTCAGAATATAATGAATCCATTTCAAGCATTTGGAAACATATTTTCACAAGGAGCTTTTGGAACATTTTTTCCAATATTAGTATTTTATACAGTAGTATATTTAGTATTTTTCTTTATAGGAATAGCAAAAACAGCACCTAAAAATGAATATACGGATATAGAACATGGTTCAAGTGATTGGAGCAAACATGGTGAACAATATAATATATTAAGTAAGAAAAAGGGAATTATTCTAGCAGAAAATAATTATTTGCCAGTAAATAAAAGAGGAAATGTAAATGTATTAGTAGTTGGACGGTTCAGGTTCTGGTAAATCTGCATCATATTCTATACCTAATGCATTTCAAATGTTGGGATCATATATATTTACTGATCCAAAAGGTGAATTATATGATAGAACAGCAGGATATCTAAGAGATAATGGATATAAAATAAAAGTGTTAAACTTAATAAGACCACAATATAGTGATGGATATAATCCATTAAAACATATATCATCAGGAATAGATGTAGATGTTATAGCAAATACAATAGTAAAAGGACAAGGAGACAATAAAGCATCTGACCCATTTTGGGAAGATTCAGCAGAAATGTTATTAAAAGCATTAATATATTATTTAATAGCAACAAGACCTGAGGAAGAACAAAATTTAACAAGTTGTGCAGAACTTGTAAGAGCAGCAAATACTAATGGTGGTAGTAATTTATTAACAGAATTAATAAGTGTACTTCCAAATGACCATCCTGCAAGAATGTATTATAAATCTATTGAGATAGCTCCTGAAAAAACTTATGGTTCAATTTTAACAACTCTACAATCAAAACTTGGAAAATTTGATTCAAAAGATATTGCAGAGCTAACATCAACAGATACTATAGACTTTGATGAAATAGGAGACAGAAAAACAGCTGTATATGTAATATCACCAGATACACATGGAGCTTATGACTTTCTACTTACAATATTTTTCTCACAAATGATTCAACAATTATATGATCATGCAGATAAAAATGGTGGAAAGCTAAAAGAACAAACATTTTTCATATTAGATGAGTTTGCCAATATAGGTAAAATACCAGATTTCGATAAGAAAATATCAACATCAAGAAGTAGAAATATATCTTTTAGTGTTATCTTGCAAAATGTAGATCAGTTGGAAGCAGTTTATGAAAAATCTTATGAAACAATTATGGGTAACTGTGATACACATGTATTTTTAGGAAGTAACTCATATAAAACAGTTGAATATTTTTCTAAACAGTTGGGAGAAAAAACAATTGATAGAGATAGTATTTCAATAAATAGAGATAAGCAAAATATGAAAACTGGGAAAAGCGTATCTGATCAAGTAATGGCAAGGGCTCTTATGACACCAGACGAATTACGTAGAATGGATATGGATGAATGTATAATATTTGTAAAAGGTTTAAGACCTGTAAAGACGAGAAAATTTTATTATTTTGAACACCCAATGGCAAAGGTTTTAAAACAACATGAGATTAGTCATAATGATATTGGGGAAATTGATAGAGGAACATGGAGAAAATATAATCCATATAATCCATATGTACCTGAGGAAGATAAGGAAAAGCAAGTAGAAAATTTAAAAGTGGAATCTTTAGATGATTTATTTGATGATATAGAAGAGCCAAAAAAAGATAAAGAGAAAACTGTACCAGTAAATGCTGTTACTGAATTAGACAGTAAACCAAAAAAAGAAAATGATTTAGAAGATGCACCATTATTACCACAAGATGATGAATATGATTTACAAAAAGAATTAGAGGCAAAATTTGATGAGTTATTTGGTGAACTAGATGATGATGAATAAGAACAAATTGGAAAGATTTTAATTTTTCTCTTTCGCTTTCCGTTAATTAAAAAGACTTGTACTTTAAAAAGTATGAGTCTTTTTTTAAAAAATTATTTACAAACTTACGTTTGTATGATATAAATATATTGTGTCTATAGAAAGGAAAGTGATAAAATTTGAAGTTTGTACATATAGCAGATTTGCATATAGATAGCCCATTTGTAAATTTGTCAGATAAAGATACTTTAGGTGAAATTAGAAGATTAGATCAGAGAAAAGCAATAAAAAAAGTAGTAGAATATATAAAAGAAAATAATATACCTTATTTATTTATATCAGGTGATTTATATGAACATAAATATATAAAAAAATCTACAATTCAATATATAAATAATTTATTTAAAGAAATACCAAATACATCTATATTTATATCACCAGGAAATCATGATCCATATTTGCAAAATTCATATTATATTCAATTTAAATGGAATGATAATGTACATATATTTAAATCCAAAATTGAAAAAATAGAGTTAGAAAATGTGAATATATATGGATATGGTTTTGATAATTTTTATTGTACAAATTCTAATATAGAAAATATTGAATTAGATGACAAAAATAAAATAAATATATTAGTTATACATGGTACATTAAATGGTGCAAGCATAGAAGAAAAGCAATATAATTCAATATCTAAAAAAGTTTTAGAAAATAAAGAATTTGATTATGTAGCATTAGGACATATACATAAAATATCATATAATGATGAAGATAATCAAAAAATAGTGTATCCTGGATCTACTATATCCCTAGGATTTGATGAACTTGGAGAACATGGAATGATAGTTGGAGATATACAAAAAAATAAATTAGATTTGGAATTTATAAAAATAGATGATAAAGAATTTGTAGAAAAAGAAATAGATATCACAAATATAATTTCAAAAGAAGAATTGATTGAATATATAAATAGTCAAAAATTTAGTGAAAATCAATTTGTTAAAATTATTTTAGTTGGAAAAAGAAATTTTGAGATAAACACATATAATTTATATAAATTTATAGAAAATAATCAAATTATAAAAATAAAAGATAAAACAAAAATGAATTATGATTTAGAGAAAATTGCAAATGAAACTACTTTAAGAGGAATGTTTGCAAAACAAATATTAGAAAAAATGAATATGGAAAATATAACAGAAGAAGAAAAAGAAATTTTAGAAAAAACTGTTGAAATTGCTTTTGAAGCTTTAGAATAAATTAAGGAGAGGATTATTTTTGAAAATAAAAAAACTAAAAATAAATAATTTTGGTAAATTAAAAGACAAAGAAATAGAATTAAAAGATAACCTAAATATTATATTTGGAAAAAATGAAGCGGGAAAATCAACTATTTTAAAATATATAGTAAATAGTTTTTATGGAATATCTAAAAATAAAAAAGGTAAAGAATATTCTGATTTGGAAAGATATAAACCATGGAGCGGTGAGGATTTTTCAGGAAGATTAACATATGAATTAGATAATGGAAAAACATATGAAGTTTATAGAGATTTTAAAAAGAAAAATCCTAAAATTTTTAATGAGGAAATGGAAGATATTTCAAAACAGTTTCCAATAGATAAAACAGAAGGAAATATATTTTTTTATGATCAGACAAAAGTCGATGAGGAACTTTTTTTATCTACACTTGTAATAAATCAACAAGAGACAAAATTGCAAAAGAATGAGCAAGGAATTTTAATGCAAAAAATTGCCAATCTAGTTGGAACAGGAGAAGATAATGTTTCATATAAATTGGCTATTGACAGAATAAATAGAAGACAATTAGATGAGGTTGGAACTCAAAGATCAAGAGAAAGACCAATAAATATTATAGAAAATACAATAAAAGAATTAGAAATTCAAAAACAAGAATTAAAAAAATATGAGGAAATGCAGTATGATATTGAAAATAAAGAAAATAATATTTTAGAAGAAATAAAACAAATAGAAGAAAGATTACAAATATTAAATCAATATAAAATAATTTTTGAAAATAGCAAATTAGAAAATGAAAAATTATTATTAAAAGAAAATATAAAAAAACAAAATATAGAAAAAATAAGAGAATTAGATGGGAAAATAGACCAGATACAATTAGAAAATAAAAATGCATTAGAAAATAAAAAGATTATAAAACCTAAATTTATAAGTGGATTTGTAATAGAGATTTTTTTAATTTTTATAAATATTTTACAATTTATATTTTTAAAAAACAATATTTTAAATTATATTATATTAGGTATAAGTGTAATAATTTCACTTATATTAATAATTAATATAGGTAAAGCACAAAAAAAATATAAAAAAGAAATAAAAGTCAGACAAGAAATGTTAAAGCAAAATGAATTAGTTCAAGAAAAAATAAAGTTATTACAAGATGAAATAATAAATTTAGAAAAAAATAATGAGGATATTAGTTTAGAAATTAATTTAGGAAAGCAAAAAATAGAACAAGAAATAATTAGCAAAACAAAAGATTTGTCACTAGAAAATATAAATAGCAATAATATTTATGAAAATATAAATATGTTGCAAAATAGATTGAATAATAAAAAAATAGAATTACATAGTATAGAATTAGATAAAACAAACATTATTCCTAAATTAGAAAAATTAGCTATGTTAGAAGAAAAATATGTAAATGCTATAGAGCAAAAACAAAACTTAGAAAAATTAAATATGAGTATTGTTTTAGCAAAAGAAATATTACAAGAATGTTATGAAAAAATGAGGCATACAGTTACACCTAAATTTACGCAAAACTTATCTAAAAATATAGCAGAAATTACAGATAGTAAATATACAAATGTACGATTTAATGATGAGAAAGGTCTTATTGTTGAAACACAAAATGGAGAATATGTACCTGTAGCTAAATTAAGTGTTGGAACAATAGAACAATTATATCTTTCTCTTAGATTATCTATGGTGGAAGATTTATCAAGTGAAACATTGCCAATAATATTAGATGAAGTATTTGCTTATTTTGATGATGAACGTTTAGAGAATTTCTTAAAATATGTTTATAGACAATATCCTAATAGACAAGTTTTAATCTTTACGTGTACTAATAGGGAAATAGACATTTTAGAAAAAAATGGACTTAAATTTAATTTGATAAAAATTTAAAAGTGACATGGGAGATAATTAAAAAATTTAATTACTCTCATGTCATAAAATATATATTTATTTAATATATTTCTTTAGGTTTTTGTATCTAATGTAAACTATAATACTAGTTGTAGAAAATAATAAAATTAAAATTAAAATAGTTTTAATACCAGCTTTAGGAAGTGTAGATATTTGTGCTCTATTGTTATTGTTTGAATTATTATTTGCATTATTATTATTTGTATTGTTATTATTATTTGTATTTCCGTTATTATTAGAACCGTAATTATCAAGAATTACATTATCTAAATAAACTTGAACTGTAACATCAGGTGTAATTTCCATAGGTTTTGGTACAAGTACTGATTGGCTACCTCCAGTTATTGCAACTTCTTTTATGTATAAATATAAAGTATCTGCATCAGAAATATCTGCATAATTTTTTATATCTTTGGTATTTATTTCAAAATCAAGAGTACTACTAAATGAGTTGTTTTTTGATATTTTAACCCAATCTTGAATGTTTGTCTCATTTTGATTTGGAGATAAATAGTAGTAATATTCATAACTATCATTTTTAAAAGTATTTTCTATTCCTTCTATATTAAAACCTATAATAAAATACTCTTTTTCATTCTTATTAGAAAATGTATAATATTTAGCATTAGTCACTTTATAATTAATATTGTCAAAATTAGAATTCACAGCAGTTATTTCTTCTACTATTTCTACATCAAATGTTGCTGTATATGATTCGTAATTTATTGTTATAGTTTTTTTACCTAAAGTTGTATTATCAAATCCTGTAACAGAAATTTCATCTGATGTTAAACTTATTTCTTCACTTGAATTGTCATTATAATTTACTAGTATTGTGCCTCCAGTTAGGTCTAAATCCTCTTTATATTGGATATAATTTGTTTTTGATGGTGTTTTATTAATTCTTATTCCAGTAATTCTTTTTTCTTCTACTGTAATTAGCTGTGTGGTTGTTTTCCCATCAAATGATATTGTAACAGTTGTTTGACCAACTGATAAATCTGTTCCATCTTCTATTGTATAATCAATTATTTCGTATTTTGAGCCATCTTCATAAATACCTGTTATAACCATACCAGTTTTATCAAAATCTTGTCCAGCAACATATGATGTTTTATTAGGTTCTTTAGACACTTGTATTTCTATTAAAGGATTAGATGTGACTTGTATAGTTTGTGTAATTGTTTTATCTTGGTAAGTAATTGTTATTTCTGTTTGCCCTGATTTTAAGTTATTTCCATTTGTTATTGTATAATCTGAAATTTCTTTAATTGTACCATTTGCATATGTTGCTTCCACAACCATACCGGTTTTATCAAAATTTTCTCCTTCTTTATATTCTGTTTTTGTAGGAGGTGTTTTTATTTTTAGTTCTGTAATAGTATTTTCTCTAACTGTTATAGGTTGTGTAGCAGTTTTATCTTGATAAGAAATTGTTACTGATGTTTGACTAGCTTTTAAATTTGTTCCATTTGTAATATTATAGCTTGAGCTATCTAATATACTAGATGGATTTGTTTTACTATTATAATTTGCTTGTATAACCATACCAGTACTGTCGAAATTTTCTCCTTCAAAATATGATGTTTTATTAGGAGGTGTTATAATTTCAATATTTTTTAATGAACCATCTTCTAATTCATTTGTTGTAAAAGCTTTTATTGTTGAATCTCCATTACTAAAAGAAGAATTCATATCATGCAATGTACCTATATCTACCCATTCAGCACTGTCTAAATTATTTCCAAATGAATAAAAACATTTTCCTTTTTCTGTTGTTACGGAATCCCATGTATTTAGTCCTGGAATTTTGGTTTCTAATGATACTTTTACTGAATTTTGATTATTGCTTTGAATTTCTACTACTACTGAAAATGAATTAGAATTAATTTCAATAGGTTTGGCAAATTCTAATGTATGGTAACCAGTAGAAAAAGTCTCAGTTTCTCCAGTTTTTAAAGAAACTTGTTTCAAATCATCTTTAGAAAAACTTGTTCCATTTGGGTTTACATATACTTTACAAGTATATGTCTCAGGAGCATATAGGGATATTTGTGTTAAATATTCTGTTCCTACTGATTCTTTATTAAAAATATTGCCTAATAATATATTTTGTGTAGGAGCATTTAATTGCATACCAGGGAAGTAATAATCATATTGATATATATTATCATAATCAACTGTATCTGATGCTTTTACTATTCCAAACATATTTTTAGATATATTAACATCTTCGTATGATACATATATAAATCCGTCATCTCCATATGGGATATATGCAATATCACCTTCTATTGTGTATCCATTACTTTCAACTAAGCTATCAGGTACATCTTCTGCTGAATTCCAATCTTTTCCTATTTCTTGATTTTTATATGCATTAAAAATTGCTTGTTTTACTTCTAATACTGAATATTCTATTTTGTCTCCCCAAGAATTTCTTGCAATCCAAGCTCCATTTGAACTTGGTTTATTAGACTCTGTAAAATTATCAACACTGTAATTATCATCCCAACCAATTATTGAAATAGCGTGATCTATAGGGTGTAGATCAGTATTGTTGCAATATTTTGCACCTGTAGAATTGTTGTAACAGCTAAAGGAACTTACATTAGAAGAGTTACCATGTAATGAACCTTGTACTCCTCCATAATTTTGAATATGTTCTTTAATTTGATTCATAATGTTTGTTTTTTCTTCTCCTGTTGCTGTCTGATAATCAGGAAAAGAAATTGTGTCATATACTTGACTAGAAATGTTCTTATTTTGTATTTGACTAATATCTATAATATTTTCATTATTCTCAAATGGCATATCTGATTCTAATACTGCACCACTTCCATTAGTTAAATATGATTGAGCTATTTGGTATGAACCTCCACTTCCAACTTCTTTGTTATATCCTAAAGGATTTTTAACATCGTTTGCAAATGTTTTGCTTGTTGCATATTCCATATGCCTTTCAGAAAAATCGTATATTTTATCTGTGTTAATGCCTCTATTGTAATTATATAGTGCAAGGTTAGTTTCTAATGAAGACAATGTAGCAAATGCCCAACAAAGGTTTGTATCTTGCTGGTTTCGTATTGCTAAATTTTCAGGGATTATATCTCTTAGACTATATTTTGGATTTGCAGTTGATTTTAATAGTCTAGCTACATTAAGCGGGTTTTTTGAAATAGGATTTGTATAACTTATGTTAAACATTCTAGGCATTAATGTATTTGCTTTTTCTTCTTCAGAAAGTTCTAACCATTTTTTGAAATCTTCTGAATATTCTACTTTTTGTAATGAATCTACACTGGATGCATATATTTTTTGTGTTGAGAATAAAATTAACATAAATGTTAATAGTATGAATACAACTAAAAATCTCTTAAGTTTTTTCATAATTTACTCCTTTCATTTGTATT
The DNA here is from genome assembly GCA_944388015.1 of uncultured Clostridia bacterium. Lineage (GTDB taxonomy): Bacteria > Bacillota > Clostridia > TANB77 > CAG-508 > CAG-269. The sequence continues at coordinate 12,700 of CALXHD010000027.1, forward strand.
GGGATCACCCTTTTTATTATATATCTTTAATGTTTTTTTGTAAATATAAATATATTAAAAATTTTTAGAAAGATAATGACAAAATTATATAGAGATGTTATAATTTAGAATATAAAATATAGTTAGGTGTTAAACTAACGAAAATAGGAGGTCATAAATGAAAAAATCAAGTATTGTAATTATAGTTGTTATAGCGATTATTGTGATATTAGCAATAGTTCTTATTACAAATTATAATAGTATTATTTCTGTATCTGAGGAGGTTGATAATAAATTTTCAACCATTGACACACAATTACAAAGAAGAGCAGATTTAATACCAAATTTAGTAAATACAGTTAAAGGTTATACACAACAAGAGCAAAGTGTAATCCAATCTGTAACAGATGCAAGAGCAAAACTTGCGGGTGCAAGTGGTGTAGCAGAAAAAGCAGAAGCAAATCAAGAACTAACTTCAGCATTAAATAATCTATTAGTTGTAGTAGAAAATTATCCTGATTTAAAATCATCACAAAATTTTATTCAATTACAAGATGAGTTGGCAGGAACAGAAAATAGAATAGCAACTGCTAGAAAAGATTATAATGATGCAGTAAAAGAATATAATTTAAAAATAAAGAGATTTCCAACAGTCATAATTGCAGGTATGTTTGGATATGGAGAAAAAGAATATTTTGAGGCAGAAGAAGGAAGTGAGGAGGTTCCTAATGTTCAATTCTAAAATTATGAATGCAAGAGACATATTTTTCAGGAACTTAAAAGTAAAAAAATTTATAGTAATAGTATTTTTACTAGTAGTAATCCTACTGATTTTACTTACGGTAAATGTAAATGCAGTTGTTTCTCCTACAAACGATTTTTATGTAAATGATTATGCAGATGTATTATCAAGTGAAACAGAACAATATATTATTAATACAAATGTTAATTTGCAAGAACAGACTGGTGCACAAGTTGTTGTTGTTACAATTACTAGTTTAGATGGTAAAAGTATAGAAGAATATGCAACAGAGTTATTTAGGAATTTTGGAATTGGAGATAAAGAGAAAAATAATGGAGTTCTTCTATTGTGTACTACTGGAGAACGCGAATTTAGAATAGAAGTAGGGTATGGCTTAGAAGGGGCTTTACCTGATGGGAAAACAGGAAGAATTCAAGATCAATATATTATTCCATATTTAAAACAAGATAATTATAATGATGGAATATTAAATGGGTATAATGCTGTATTGGAAACAGTATCAGAAGAATATGGTGTAACTATAGATAATCAAGCTAAGCCTAAGGCTGTAAATTCAAATATACAAAATAGCTGGGTTATGTATTATGGTCTTGCTTCAATATTAATATATTTTATGAGTAGTAGAAAAAAGAAAATAGGATTTGGAATTATATATTTTATTATATATACAATAATTTATTTTATAACTAGATCATATATTATGGTTGCAGGATATTTTATTATTCCATTTATTATATTTCTTCCAGCACTTATTAGTAATTCAAATTGGCATGATGGATCTTCAGGAGGAGGCTTTTTTGGAGGTTTTCCAGGTGGATTTTCAGGAGGGGGCTTCTCTGGTGGAGGATTTTCAGGAGGTGGAGGTTCTTCAGGTGGAGGAGGAAGCTCAAGAAGTTTTTAATAGATAAAACACAATATTAAGTGTATTGTTATTTAGCTAAAAAATATATATTTAAAGTGTAAAGAGCATTAAATATGCTCTTTTAAAACTTGACAAAATCCCATAAATACAGTAAAATAGGTGATATGAATTAAGCTTTAAAGAGGAGATATATTATGTTTGATAAATTAGAATTAGTAGAAAAAAGATATGAGGAACTTACCAAAATGATAAGTGATCCTGAAGTTATAAGTAACCAATCAGAATGGCAAAAGTTAGTAAAAGAACATGCAGGGATTGAAGAGGTTGTAACAAAATATAAAGAATATAAAAAGGTAAAGCAAGAAATGGAAGATGCTAAAGAGATGATGCAGGATAAAGATTTAAAAGAACTTGCTGAAGATGATTATTATCAAGCAAAAGAACAATTGCCAAAAATAGAAGAAGAATTAAAAATATTATTAATACCAAAAGATCCTGATGATGACAAAAATATTATATGTGAGATTCGTGCAGGTGCAGGTGGAGAAGAAGCAGCATTATTTGCAGGTACACTATTTAGAATGTATACAATGTATGCAGAGAAGAAACATTGGAAATTAGAAGTATTAAATGAAAATGAAACAGGTTTAGGTGGATATAAAGAAATATCTTTTATGATTACAGGAAAAGGTGTATATAGTAGATTAAAATTTGAAAGTGGTGTACATAGAGTACAAAGAGTACCTGATACTGAAAGTAGTGGAAGAATTCATACTTCAACAGCAACAGTAGCTGTCTTACCTGTTGTAGAAGATGTAGAAATTGAAATAAATCCAGCTGATATAAAAATGGAAGTATTTAGATCATCAGGAGCAGGTGGACAACATATTAATAAAACTTCATCAGCTGTAAGATTAATACATGAGCCAACTGGAATAGTGGTTGAATGTCAAACAGAAAGATCACAATTCCAAAATAGGGATAATGCAATGAAAATGCTTAGAACAAAATTATATGAAATAGAAAAACAAAAACAGGACAGTGAAATTTCAAATGCAAGAAAATCACAAGTAGGTTCAGGGGATAGAAGTGAAAAGATAAGAACATACAATTATCCACAAGGAAGAATAACTGACCATAGAATAGGAATGAGTATTTATCAAATGGAAAACTTTTTAAATGGAGATTTAGACGAAATGATAGATAATCTAATTGCAGCAGATAGAGCAGAAAAACTTCAAGGGGAAGATGTAATCTAATTAAAATATATGTAATAAACTAAAACTCCTTAAAATAAACTAGAATAAAGTATATTTTAAGGAGTTTTAATTATGAGTGAAATATTGAAAACAACTTTAATAGGATTATTTTTTGGAACTTTTGGAACAACACTTGGTGGCATAATAGGTATATTTTTAAAGAAGGATTCTAATAAATTTTTAAGTTTTATTTTATCATTTGCATCAGGATTAATGATGGCAATAATTTGCTTTGATTTAATACCTGAAGCCCTAGGAATTGGAGACATATTACTAATACTAATTGGCATTGGAATAGGTGTAATTACTATGATTTTTTGTGATATTTTAGTTGATCGAAAATTTAATAGTAAAGTTTCAAAAGATAAGTCTAATAATTTATTAAAAACTGGTATAATTGTTTCTATCGGATTGGCAATACACAATTTTCCTGAAGGTTTAGCAATTGGTTCTGGCTTTGGTGCTTCTTTAAAATTAGGTTTAAGCTTAGCTTTAGCAATTTGCTTACATGATATACCAGAAGGTAGATTCCAAAGTAGACAGTGGTTAAATTTTTTATTTGAAAATAAAAATTAAAAGTAAAAAATGCTTGAGAAATGATTTGAAGATGGAAATTGTAAATTAATTTATTGACAAAATAATTTGATTGAGATAATATTTGAATAACCTTAAGAGGAGTTGTATATTGTAGAAACTTTATCAAGATTTTGAAAGGAGAATAGCCATGAGAGTTGAGATGCCTAAAACAAGAAAAAAAGTAACAAAAAGGGTCGAAACATATTCAACCGAAGAAATTACGGAAGAATTAACAAAGGCGACCAAAAGACTTAATGAAAGAATAAAGGAAATAGAAATAAAAGAAAGGATGCATAATCCATTTCCTAGAAAAAGGTAAAAATGTAATGGCTAGTAATAAAGTGCATGAAATTGAATGTATTCATTTTTATGCACTTTTACTTTTAGAATATAAATAAAATTGTTCAAAATAAATTATGATTAAAAATATATTATAATATTATCAACAAATTAAAAATAAAAGGATTTTAAAATTGTAAAAAATAGAATTATAAAATTGGAGAGTGATGATTAGATGACTTATGAATTTGCTAAATATCCTGATGGTACAATTGCAGTATTTTCAAATATTGGAAAAAAAGAAAATGGAGAAGAATATATTTGCATTACTTTTGAAAGACCAAAGGAATATGGATTTGATACTTATGTAATTGAACTTCCAAGCTATAATGTTGTTTTGGATGATGGAAATTATTCAGATGAAGAAAAGAAAACATTTTTAGAAATTGTCAAAAATGGTGCATCATTTTTCTTTAAATATGCACGTTTATATGAGTCAAAACTGTCCAAATTTTAAAGAGTAAAAATCTTAAAAATAGGACAGTTTAATTATTGAATAAAGTAAGTAATATCAATGGATAAATAAATTTTAATAGACATTTTGAACTCAACTGGGTAGGTGTATGAGAGCGAAAACTATCACATTCCTAGCCAAGAACAGTTATATGAAAAAATAATTAAACTGGATTTTATAGTAATGAAAAAAATATGTTTTGGAAGGATATGTAAATAAAAATACATATCTCTTTTGTATTTATAGAAATTAGGGTAGAATTTTTGAGAGAAAAGTAAAGTATATATTATATAGGATTCTATATGTTTATATTTAGAATAATCAAAATTTTAATACATATAAATTAAATAAATATTAGTTAATAATAGGAGAAAATATGAACGAATC
>CALXHD010000028.1 GCA_944388015.1 uncultured Clostridia bacterium
TCCAATTAAATTATCATCAATTGTATTATTATTCAAATAAAATTCCTCCTTTTATTGAAATTTTTAATAGTTAAAATCATCTCATTTTTTTGTTACATATTATCAAACTTTTGTTCTTTTGTCAATTAGTTTACATCCAATTATTAGAAATTTTTTTAAAAAAATAAGTATTAGCATTTACACTCGCTAATACTTAAAAATCACCTCTAAAAACACAAATTATATCTATCTTCTATTACAATTTTTTATATATTCAACTGTATGTATTCAGTCATGACTTTGGTTTCCATGACCACCCTCATATGGTCTCTTAAATGCAAATCCCACTGGTATAGGTCCTCCAAAAATATATCTTTGACTATTCCATGCTTGCATAGTTCTTTTTGTTGTCCATAATGTATTTGATTTACTTGAACCTCTAAATTCTCTTACTTTCAAAGTTCCATTTGTATTATATGGCATTGGCTCATTTTCTCCTCTGTAATATGTTTCCATTCTATCAGTATCATTATTAAATATAATTATCTTTGCCATAAAAAAACAATCCTCCCATCTTCGTTTATTATATATTATGGTAGGATTATTTTTTTGTGCAATATTCTCTTATTATTTACTGTAATTTTTAATACTAAAAATCTTATGGAATATTAATTTTGTTCATATCATAATATTATTGTACATTTTTATTTTCTATAATTAGTTCTGTAATCTTTGCAAAATCTTCTAGTGTTAGCTCTTCTGCTCTTATATTATCTTTTATATTCAATTTATTTAAGATGTTTAACCCAATTTGTTTATTTTCAACAATGTTTGTGTTTACTAATGCATTTATTAGTGTTTTTCTTTTTTGTGTAAATGTATTTTTTATGATTTTAAACATTTCTTTCTCATTATTTGTTTCTACAGCAGGTAATTTTCTAATTTTAAATTGAATTACTTTAGAATCAACCTCTGGTTTAGGTATAAATGAGTCTTTGTTCACATCTATTATTGATTCTGCCTCTGAATAATAATATACACTATATGTAATAGCTCCTGTATTTTTATTTCCTGGGATTACTGTTAATCTGTCTGCAACTTCTTTTTGAACCATTACTGTTATTGTTTCTAAATCTAATTTTTCTTCTAAGAGTTTCATTATTATAGGGGTTGTTATATAATATGGCAAATTTGCAACTATTTTTGCTTTCTTTATTTTTTTGTTATCTTTTTCTTTATCTATAATTTCTTTTAAATTTAATTTTAAAATATCTGAATGTATTAATTCAAAATTTGGATATAATTTAAATCTTTCTTGCAAAATTTTTATCATATTTGTATCAAGTTCAACAGATATTACTTTTCCAGCTTTTTCTAAGAGTTTTTGTGTTAGTGTTCCAAGACCTGGTCCTATTTCAATTACTAAGTCTTCATTATCTATTTGACTTTTTTCTACTATTTGATTTACAATATTTTCGTCTACTAGGAAGTTTTGTCCTAAATTTTTATTAGCTTTTATTCCATATTTTTTCATGATAAATTTAGTTTCTTCAAATAAATCCATTTTTATTTTCATTCCTTGTATAATATATTTAGGTTTTTAATAGGATACCAATAAACCTTTATAACTTATTAAACCTGTTTTTACGTATTATTATATTCTCTATAGTCATAAATTGAAATCCACTTTATGTGACCTTTTAATCTAATAGTTATATTTTATCAAATTTTTCTTATCTTATCAATACTTACATTATTTGTTTTAAATGTTTTATTCTTATTTCTTTATCTATAATATATATTTCTATAACATCAAATCTCGTAAAACTCTCTTCCTGCTTTGTTTTATATAAAAAATATTTTGCTGATTTATATATGTGTTTCTTTTTTGTGTTATTTATACTTTCTGCTGGACTTCCAAATAAATTATTACATCTTGTTTTTACTTCTACAAAAATTATTTCATTTTCTTTTTTTGCAATTATATCTATTTCTCCAAATCTTGTATAATAGTTTCTTTTTATAATTTCATATTTTAAATTTTCTAAATATTTACTTGCAATATATTCTCCCATATTGCCAATTTCTTTTTTATTCAATTTTTATATCATTCCTTATATAACTTTTATTTGGCAATTCTTTTATGTATTTATCAATTGTTAGCATTGTTAATTGATAATTAATTTCACTTATATTTTCTTTGCTTTTTTTAACTAATTCTTCAATGTTTATTGGTGTATATTTAATATATTTGTATAAAGGATATTTTTTTGCAATATTTGTTTCTATTTCATTTATTTTTTCTCCTTTTTTTGAAAATTTCTTTTTATATACTTCCAATAAATTTTTTTCAATTTTTATTTTACTTCTAGTTTTTTTATTTGTATTATTTTCTAAAATATCTATAATATCATTTACATTTGTAACAAGTTTATTTCCTTGTTTTATTAAATAATTTGTTGTGTAACTTGTTTTGCTATCCAAACTTTGTGGTATACAAAAGATTTCTCTTTTATTTTTTCTCCCATATTCTGCTGTTATGCTAGTTCCGCTTCTGTAACTTCCTTCTACAATTAGTATTCCTTCTGATATTCCTGCTATTAATCTATTTCTTTCTCTAAAATTTTTTTGTGTTATTTCTATATTTGAGTCATATTCACTTAATATTAGTCCATCATTTTCAATTATTTGTGTGTATAATTCTCTATTTTCCTTTGGGTAAATATTTTTTAAGCCACATGGTAATATTGCAATAGTTTTACTAATTCCAAGCATTGCTCCGATATGTGCATAACTGTCTATTCCTATTGCAAGTCCACTTACTACTGTGTAACCACTCATACTTAATTGTTTGGCAAAATTAATAGCCACATTTTTACCATATTCTGTATTTTTTCTACTTCCAATAATTGATATTTTTTTGTTTTGTAATAAACTTATATTTCCAATAGCATATAACTTATTTGGTGGATTATTTATTTGTTTTAATAATTTTGGATATGTATTATCTTCTATCCTTACTTGGATTATTTCAAATTTTATATATTACACCTACCTCTATAAATGAATAGATTATCTCTCGATATCTATATTTATCTTAATTTTATATTAAAAGTTTCCATAGTTTTAATTTAAAATTCTGTACTGTAATGCTTCTGCAATGTGATGTATTTGTATATTTTCTTTTCCGTCTAAATCTGCAATAGTTCTTGCCACTTTTAAAACTCTACTATACCCCCTTGCAGTTAATTTTAGTGTTTTAAACGCTTTTTCAATTAAAGTTTTGCTTTTTGAATCTAACTTACAATATTTTTCAATTAATTTTGGTGTTAATTCATTATTACATAAGATTTCTAGGTTCTTATATCTGAATTTTTGAATATTTCTTGCGCTATTTACTCTATCTCTAATTTCTTTTGATGTTTCTACTTTAGTATCTTCATTGAAATTACGAAATTCTATCGGTTTTACTTTTATTTGAATATCTATTCTATCTAATAGTGGTCCACTTATTTTTGATATATAATTATTAATCATATTATGTGAACATGCGCATTCTTTTATATCACTCCCATAATATCCACATGGGCATGGGTTCATACTTGCTACTAACATAAAATTACATGGATATGTTAAACTTCCCCACACTCTTGATATTGTTAATTTCTTATCTTCTAATGGGCCTCTTAAAACTTCTAATGTTTCTCTTTTAAATTCAGGTAATTCATCTAAATATAATACTCCATAATGTGCTAGACTTATTTCTCCGTGGTTTTGGTATTCTACCTCCACCCACCATTGATGTTGTAGAAATTGTATGATGTGGTGTTCTAAATGGTCTTTTTGTTATTAGTCCTTCCTCTGTTTCTATATTTCCTGCTACACTATGTATTTTTGTGACTTCTAGTGCTTCTTCAAATGTCATATCAGGTAAAATGGTTGGTATTCTTCTTGCAAGCATCGTTTTTCCTGCTCCTGGGCTTCCTGTTAATAAACAATTATGTCCTCCAGCTGTTGCTATTTCTAATGCTCTTTTAACATCTTCTTGACCTTTTACATCAGAAAAATCGATATTTTCATCTACATTGTTTTTTAATATTTCTTGTGTTATAAATTTTGTTTTTGGTATTGAGATTTTCTTATTTAAAAATGCTATTAATTCTTCTAGACTTTCTGTTGCAATTATTGTTAATCCTTCCACAACACTTGCTTCTTTTTCATTTTCTTTCGGAATTATTACTGTTTTTATTCCTAATTTTTTAGCTTCTATGCACATTGGTAAAATTCCTGTAATTTTATTTATTTTTCCGTCTAATGATAGTTCCCCCATAAATACAGTATTTTTAATATCTATTTTTTTTATATAATCAATGGCTATTAATATACCAATTGCTATTGGTAAGTCAAATCCACTTCCTTCTTTTTTTGTATCTGCTGGTGCTAGATTTATTAATATTTTTTTACTTGATAATTCAATTTTAGAATTCTTTATTGCTGATTTTATTCTTTCTTTAGATTCTTTTACTGTGGTATTTGGAAGTCCTACTATATCAAAGTTTGGCAAGCCTGATCCTACATCTGCTTGAACTTGTACTAGAGTTCCATCTAGTCCGATTAATGAAATTGTTTGTACTATTGATAACATAAATTTCTCCTTTTTTAGGTAAAATAGTTGATTTTTAGGCTTATTTATTATAAAATACTTCTATAAATTTAACAAAAGAATGGTGATATTATGAAAAATATTAAAGAACATAATTCAAATAAAAATAATAACGTTATAAAAATAAATTCAGAGTTTACATCTCAAAATTTTATATATACAAAAAATTTAAAAAGAATTTTTATTGTTGTAATCATAATTTTTATATTGCTTATTTCTAGAATTGGTTTTATACAATTTGTAGATGGTGCCAATCTTAAAGAATTAGCATATTCTCAGCAAACTATTAATCAAATAATTAGTCCTAAGCGTGGTAATATATATGACTCTACAGGCAAGGTGTTAGCAAGTAGTGTTTCTGTTGATACAATTACAATTAATCCTACCAAAATCGTTGGTGATACTGATGCCGAAACTCTTGCTTTAAAGGAAAAAGTTGCAAAAGGTCTATCTGATATTTTTGAGTTAGATTATAATGAAGTTCTAGAAAAGGTTAATAGTGATTCACATGTTGAAACTATTATAAAAAAAGTTGAACAGGACAAAGTCGATAAATTAGAGCAATGGATGAAAGATAATAAAATCACTGTTGGTATTAATATAGATGAAGATACTAAGCGTTATTATCCATATGATAATGTATTATCTAGTGTTTTAGGATTTTGTGGTACAGATAATAATGGTATTGTAGGTATTGAGTCTACATATGATTCTACTCTTCAAGGAACTCCTGGTAAAATAGTAAGTTCTAAGGGTAGTAACCAGGAAGAAATTCCAAATGCAGAAGAAACATATATTCCAGCTGAGAACGGTAGTGATATAACTTTAACAATTGACTATAATATACAAAAGATTGTCGAAAAATATTTAAAACAGGCTTGTATTAATTTAAATAATAAGAGTGGTGGTACTGCTATTGCAATGGATCCTAAGACAGGGAAAATATTGGCTATGGCAAGTTATCCTGATTATAATTTAAATACGCCTTTTACTCCTAATGAGGATTTATCTAAGACTTATGCTGATTTAACTTCTGAGGAAAAAAATGAAGCTCTTCATACAATGTGGAAAAATAAATGTGTTGCAGATTTATATGAACCTGGTTCAGTTTTTAAATTAATTACTGCATCTGTTGCTCTTGAAGAAGATATTACTGATACAGATATTCCAGGTGACTTTACTTGTAATGGTTATGAAACTGTTGCTGATTACAAAATAAGTTGTTGGAGTCCAACTCCTCATGGTTCTTTATCTCTTCGTAATGCATTAGAAAAATCTTGTAACCCTGCGTTAATTCAATTAGGACAAAGGATAGGTGTTTCTACCTTATATAAATACTATAGAGCTTATGGGTTATTTGAAACAACTGGTAGTAATTTATATGGAGAATCTAATTCATTGTTTACTAAGGAATCTTCTGTTGGTGAAGTTGAACTTGCTACTATGTCTTTTGGTCAAAGGTTAAATATTACACCTTTGCAAATGATTACTGCAATTTCGGCTATAGCTAATGATGGTGTTTTGATGAAGCCTACTATTGTAGATAAAATCACAAATACAGATACAGGTGCTGTTACAACAGTTGATCCTACTCCTGTAAGGCAGGTTATCTCTGAAGAAACTGCAACAACTATGAAAGATTTAATGCGTTCAGTTGTTGAAACTGGTACTGCTTATCGTGGTGCTGTTACAGGTTATTCTGTTGGTGGAAAAACTGGTACATCTGAACCTCAACCTGGTAAAGAAGATGAAGGTTATGTTGCTTCTTTTGTAGCTATATCACCTGTAGAAGATACTCAAATTGTTTTGTTAGTTTGTCTTTATGGAGTTAGTCAGGGTGAACAAGGTGGTCAAGTAGCTGGACCTGTTGCTTCTCAAATGTTAACAGAGATTTTACCATATATGGGTATACCTTCTGATACTACAGCTAATAGTTCGTCAGATGATTTAGTTCAATTATCTGATATTAGAGGTAAAACATTTACTGAAGCAGAAAAAACTTTAAAAAATCTTGGTTTTACAGTAAAATCAGTTACTGGAAAAGATAAAAATTCTACTACAGTTTCAGACCAAGTGCCAAAACCAGGAGTATCTCTTCAAAAGAATTCTGTTATTGTGTTATATGATGATTCTAATACAACTAGAACTTCTGTGACTGTTCCGGATTTAACTTCTATGAGTGCATATCAAGCTACAAATACTTTGCGAAACTTGAATTTAAATGTATCTATTGATGGTAATGGTACAGTAACCTCACAAGATCCCCCAGTAAATTCTCAAGTTGAAGAAGGTACTGTTGTTAAGATTTATTTAAAATCTTCTAGCTCATCTGCACATTAAGAATTTTTATGGGGCATATTAATTTAAATATTTAATTATGCCCCTTTATTAACTTTTTATTACTATTTTATTTATTATTTTCCTATGCGCTTTATAATATACTTTACATAGTTTAATTATATTTTTTCTTCTTCCCAATATTTATTTATTAATTCATCTAATTTTCTTATGTATATGTTTTCTTTTATGGATTTTTTTATGCCTTCTTTATTAGATCCTTTTAAATATGTTATCCATTGCTCTTCTTTTGTCATATTTTTTTGATCTAATGTGTTAAATCTTTCTAGTTCTATAATGTGTGTTTCTGCTTCTGCTTCTGAAAAATCAATTTCTTTGAATTTATTTAATATTAGTCTTTTATGATATCCAAAAGATTTATAATAAGGAAAATCCATAAAATTTATTGTTATTGTTTTTGCAATTTTTCTTCTGTCATTATAACAGATTTGATTTGTATGTATATATAAATAATATAAAGCTATTTTTGTTTGTATATATTTTCCATTTAAGAACTGCATTCCAATATTGTATTCTATGTTTTTTTCTGTCTTAATTCTTACATCAGCTATTCCAAATTTATCATCACTTGGAAGATAGCTTTTATCTAAATATGTATTTAATATTATCCTTTGAATTTTTATATTTAAAAAAGCTTCTATAATGTCTTTTATAATATCAGTATTTTCATCACTATTTAAAATTTGTCGCAAGACATAATTTCTGTTAGTGATTAATGCATGATTCATAATTTATCTTTTCCATGCCTCCCTTCTATATTGTATTATTTATCTTCAGTTTAATTTGGATTGATTAAGATTTAAAATTTTTTGATTTAAATTTTTTTGAATTATAATTCTTGGTTTTAAGTATAATTACTTTTATGTTAATTGTCAATAGTTTTTGTTAATTTCTGTCAACTTTTCATCGCAGAATTTGACTTTTTTCGACGTTTTGAGAACTTATAAGGTATTTTTTTATTGTTATGTTTGTGCATATTTGGGGTTTGCATTTTAAAAAGGGAAATCAATTTGACTTCCCTTTTCATAGAAAAAATTTTTATTTTTCTGCCTAAACAGTTCCTATAATCTCGTTAATATCATCTATATTTTCTTTTCTCATATAATCTTCAATTTCCTCAATAGTCTTGATGCTAGTATATGGATCTATAAAATTTCCTGCTCCTATGGAAATTGCTGTTGCACCTGCTAACATGAACTCTATTGCGTCGTCACCACTTATTATTCCTCCCATACCTAATATTGGTATATTGACTGCTTTTGCTACTTGGTAAACCATTCTAACTGCAACTGGGCGAATTGCTGGACCTGATAGTCCTCCAGTTATATTTGCAAGCACTGGGGCTTTTTTGTAAATATCTATTTTCATACCTAATAATGTATTTATTAAAGATACTCCATCTGCACCTGCATCCTCAACAGCTTTTGCAATTTCAGCAATATTTGTTACATTTGGTGTCAATTTTACTATTAAAGGCTTATCCAATACTTTTCTTACTTCTGTAGTAACCTTTTTTACACCTTCATATGTATTTCCAAATGCCATACATCCTTCTTTAACATTTGGGCATGATAAATTCAATTCTACTCCATCTATATCTAATGTATTTAATATTTTGCATAATTCTACATATTCTTCAATTGAACTTCCACATGCATTTACGATTACTTTAGTATCATATTTTCTTAAAAATGGTAAATCATTTTCTGCAAAATATTCAACTCCTGGATTTTGTAACCCTATACTATTTAACATTCCACTTGGTGTTTCACAAACACGTGATGGTTTATTTCCATTTTTTGGTTTTAATGAAGTTCCTTTTGTTATAATTGCTCCTAATCTACTTAAATCGAAAAAATCACTATATTCTCTCCCATATCCAAAAGTTCCGTGATGCAACTGTTACAGGGTTTTTCATTTCTATACCTGCTAAATTAACTTTAGTATTCATTTTATATCCTCCATTTCTGTTATATTAAAATTCTACATCTTTACTATTAAATACTGGTCCACCTTTACAAACATGAAAATATTCAGGTGCTTCTTTTGGGCTTTTAGCTGTTTTTACAGCACATCCTAAGCATGCACCTAATCCACATCCCATCTTTTCTTCTAGTGAAACTTGACATGGTATGTTATTTTCCTCTGCTAATTGTTTTACAGCTCTTAACATTTGGATTGGTCCACATGCATATATACAATCAGGTTTTGAATTTTGTATATCTCTTTTTAGATAGTTTATTGCAAAACCATTTTCTTTGTAACTCCCATCATCTGTTGCTATTGTTAAATTGTCTGAAATGTTTTTAAATTCACTTTCTAGTATAACATTTTCTCTGTTTCTAAATCCTAGATATGTATTTACTTTTATTCCACTTTCTTTTGCTTGTTTTGCAAGTTCATATAATGGAAAAATTCCTATTCCTCCACCTATTATTGCTATATCTTTATTTCCATCATACTTAAATGTTCCAAATCCTAATGGTCCTATTATATCAATTTCTTGTCCTACTTCTTTTCTTGCTAAAATTTTAGTTCCATTTCCTTTTACTTGAAATATAAATTCTAGTATTCCATTTTCTTTATCTAAATTGTAGATGCTTATTGGTCTTCTTAAAAAAGGTTCTGTTTGATCACTTACTCTTATTTCTATAAAATTTCCTGGTTTAGATTTCTCTACTATTTCTTTTGCTTGTACTTTGAAGTGATAAATATCTTTTGTTAATTGTATTTTTTCTAATAATTTTGCTTGCATTTGTTTCGCCATTTTTTAGACTCATTCCTTTCTTTATATAAATTAGGGCTTTAATACATTTTAGCTATCGTATTTAATTAAACAAGAATAATTTAGGTTTCAAAGTAAATTCTAGTTCTTACTTAAAACTAGAATTTACTTTTGCAATTAACCATTTTTTATATTTATAAATTATATTTTTTACATTATGTATTAACTTTTTATTCCTCTATTTAATTCATCTCTCATCCTTATAGCCTCTTCTCTTGTAGCTTTTGCAAAATCTTCTTCACTAAATTTGTCTTTCCATAAATCTGATTTATATGCACACATTAATCCTCTTGAATTATTTACAATTCCTCCTAAGCCATTACTATCAAATCCTAATGCAATATCTTCAGCTTTTCCTCCTTGAGCTCCATAACCTGGTATTAGGAAAAAAGTATGTGGTGCTATTTCTCTTATTTGTTTTAATTGTTTTGGATATGTTGCACCAACAACTGCAGATATACTGCTATATCCGTATTCTCCACGTAATTCTTCTCCCCATTTTTCCACAAGTTTTGCCATTTCTGTGTATATCTCATCTCCATCTTTTGTTTTCAAGTCTTGTAATTCTCCTGATGATGGATTTGATGTCTTTACTAATATAAATATTCCTTTTCCATATTTTTTACAATCTTCTATAAATGGTTTTACACAATCTATTCCAAAATATGCATTTACAGTTAGAAAGTCTACATCAAAGATTGGTATTTCTTTATCTCCAATTTTTGTTCTCCCTAAAAATGCTTTTGAATATCCTTCTGCTGTTGAACCTATGTCTCCCCTCTTTGCATCTGCTATTACTAACATGTTTTTTGATTTAGCATAATTACAAGTTTCTTTAAATGCTTTTAGTCCTTCAATTCCATACATTTCATAAAAAGCGATTTGTACTTTTACTGCTGGTATTATATCACAAGTTTCATCAATTAATTTTTTATTAAATTCTATTATTGCTTTTGATATGCCTTCTAAATCTTGAGAATATTTTTCCTTTATGCAGTTTGGTATCATTTCACATCTTGGATCTAGTCCTATTACTGTTGGATTATTAGTTTCCTTAATTTTATTTACTAATTTATCAATTATTTTTTCCATACTCTTTTTCAATTCCTTTCAATTTTTCATTCCACTCTTTTTCTTTAAACCCTACTAGAATATACTTATTTGTTATTAATAATGGTCTTTTTACTAGCATACCATCTGTTGATAATATATGTATTTTTTCCTCGTCTTTTATATTTAATAGTTTTTCTTTTAAATTTAATTCTTTATATTTCATACCACTTGTATTAAAGAACTTTTTTATTTCCAAACCACTTTGTTTTATCCATTTTGTTAGCTCTTTTTCTGTTGGTTTTTGCTCTATAATATGTCTTTCTTCATATTCTATTTTGTTTTCGTCTAACCATTTTTTTGCCTTCTGACAAGTTGAACATTTTGGATAATATATAAATAAATTATTCAACTATATTCCCCCTTTATTTATTATCTGTATATACAATTTTTCCACTTACAATTGTATATTTTACTTTTCCTTTTAATTTTTTATCTATAAATGGACTATTTTTTGCTTTTGATACTATCATATCTTCTGTATAGATATATTCTTCGTTTGGATCAAATATTGCTATATCTGCTATTTTTCCTACTTCTATTGTTCCTCTATCTATTCTTAATAATTTTGCTGGATTATATGATGTCAATTTTACTAAATCTAAATAATTTATATGACCTGCATCTACTAAATTCATTATTTCTGCTGATAATGCTGTTTCAAAACCAATTATTCCATTTGGTGCTTTAGATAAATCTCTTTCTTTTTCTTCTTTACTATGTGGTGCATGATCTGTTATTATACAATCAATTGTACCTTCTTTTAACCCTTCTATAATTGCTTGCCTGTCTTTTTCTTCTCTTAATGGTGGATTCATTTTTGCATTTGTACCAGATTTTTTCACTTCTTCTACTGTGAATGTAAAATAATGTGGACATGTCTCACATGTTACTTTAACACCACGTTTTTTGGCGTCACGTATCATATCTTTACTTGTTTTTGTGCTTATATGGCATATATGTGCCCTTACATTATTAGTTTCTGAAATTACAATTTCTCTTGCTGCCATTATTTCTTCTGCTTCTGGTAATACTCCTTCTACTCCTAATTCTTCTGCTACTTCTCCAGCATTTATTGCTCCTGCTGATACTGATTTTTCTTCACAATGTGATGCTACATATGTTCCTAATTTATCTGCTTCAATCATGGCTTGTCTCATTGTTCTAGCATTTACTACTGGCATTCCATCATCTGAAAATGCTATAGCTCCTGCTTTTTTTAATTCTTCAAAATTTACTAACTCTTCTCCTTTTTCTCCTTTTGTTACTGGGGCATATGGTAATACATTGCATAGATTAACTCTTTTTGCTTCATCTATAATTTTTTGCAAAATAATAGTGCTATCTGGAGTTGGGTTGGTATTTGGCATTGGGCATATTGTTGTAAATCCTCCTGCAACGGCACTTTTGCTACCAGTTTCGATTGTTTCTTTATATTCAAATCCTGGCTCTCTTAAATGACAGTGAATATCAATCATTCCTGGTATAATATTTAGATTTGTACAATCGATTGTTTTGTCTGCTTTTGTTGTTATATTTTTTGATATTTCTTTTATTTTGTCATCTTCTATTAGAATATCATAAATATCATTTGTATTTGTTTTATAGTCAATTAGTTTTCCGTTTTTTAGTAGAGTTGTCATTAAAATCATTCCTTTCTCTTTATTTTGCTTTATTCTATCATCTTTACCAATTTTTTTCAATACAATATATAAACAATTTAGTAGCATTTTATTTACTTTATAAATCGTATTACTTGACAAATCTATCTTTTTTAAATACAATAACTTCAATATAAATTTTAGGGGGAATTTTTATGTCTGATATTAAACAACATTTGTTTAACACAAATGCAATAAGATTTTGTGAGGAGAATAAACCTTTTTGGTATACATCCGGAAAAATTGGTCCTTATTTTATTAACACTCATTTTATATATGGAAGCGAAAAAGATGCTAATGAATTATTAAGTTTTATTGATGAATGTCTATCTGATAAGATTTCTTTACCTTCAAAGGTATTTGAAAAAGTGTTAAATCAATATGAAACTAATAGTATTTATAAAGATGTTATTGATACTATGAAAAAATATATAGAAGATAATATTGATGTTTCTCAAATTGACTACATATCAGGTGGAGAACGTAGGGATTGGTTTTTCTCAAATATTCTTGCATATCTTTTTAATAAACCACATATTACTATTTTTAAAGATTTACGTGTTGTTATTAGTGATAGTAGATTTACTGATTCTGAATTTATTACTGAATTAAAGGATAAAAAAGTTTTACATATTGCTGATTTAATAACTGTTGCTTCTAGCTATATTCGTGCATGGATTCCTGCTATAAAAAATTTAGGAAGTGATATGGTATGGTCATGTTCTGTTGTTGATAGAATGCAAGGTGGTCATGAAAATATTGAGGCTCAAGGTGTTAAATCATTTTCTTTAGTTAAAGTAGATCCTTCTTTATTTAATACAGCTTTAGAACATGGTATAATAAATGAAAAGCAATTAGAAATGTTAAATGACTTTTTTGCTAATCCTGATGAGACTATGCGTAATTTTTTAATCGCACATCCTGAGTTTTTAGAAAATGCACTAAATAGTGATGAAAAAACTAAAAAAAGAGCTCAATTATTAATTGATGGAGATTTATATGGTTTAAATAATTAATTTATTTATTTAATAAAAGTGGAGTAAAATTTATATTTTGTAGATAATTTTATTACACTTTATTAACGAAAAGCCTTAAAATATTGCAAATTTTAAGGCTTTCCGATTTTGTTCTTATAAAATTTTTATTTAGTTACTCATCTGATGCTATGTAATATCCCACTCCTCTTTTTGTAATTAAAATCTTTGGAACTGATGTATCTGCTTCTATTTTTTCTCTTATTCTTCTAACCGTTACATCAACAGTTCTTATATCTCCATAATATTCATATCCCCATACTTTTTCTAGTAAAACTTCTCTTGTAACTACTTGTCCTGGTTGACTTGCAAGGAATTTTAATACTTCAAATTCTCTTAATGTCAAATCTATAATTTTGTTTCTTACTTTTACTTCAAATCTATCTAAATCAAGTTCTAATTCGCCAACTATTATCTTCTTAGTAGTTTTTGCTTTTTCTCCTTTTTGATTTTGATTATCTTCTTTAGTACCTTCTATTCTTACATCTGCTTTTCTTATATTAGCTTTAACCCTTGCCACTAATTCTCTTACACTAAATGGTTTTGTTATATAATCATCTGCACCTAATTCTAGTCCAACTATTTTGTCTATTTCAGTGTCTTTTGCAGTTAATAATATTATTGGAATATTATATGAATTTTTTACTCTTTTACATACTGTTAATCCATCTATTTTTGGTAACATAATATCAAGCATAATTAAGTCCGGTTTTTCACTAAGTGCCATATCCAAACCTGTTTGACCATCTTTTGCTTCTAATATTTTGTATCCTTCCTTTACTAAGTTAAATTTTAAAACATCTATTATTGCTTGTTCATCATCAACTATTAATACTGTTTTATCCTTATTTATACCTTCCACAAAAAATTCCGCCTTTCGCTTGTTATTCTCTTATATTTATATCACAATTATTTCTTTTATACAAGTATTTTTTGAAAAAACAGTATATTTCGCTTATATAATATATAATTAACATAGTAGATATATACCATATCTACTATGCTTTTTTACATCTCGACCTCTATATTAATCACTCCACTATTTTCCTGTAATATTATGCCTTTTGTTAAATCAATATTTTCTCCATCTACTACGATTTTACTTACTCCTGTATTTTTTCCGTCTTGATTTTTAATATTAATATTGTATAAGGTATTTTTATATTTATATCTTATACTATAATTTTTCCATTCTTTTGGAATACATGGATTTATATATAGAGTTTTATTTTTTATGTGAAGTCCTAAAATATATTCTATTCCTGTTTTATAATACCAACTTGAAGAACCTGTATACCATGTCCATCCTCCTCTTCCTGCTAGATTATTTGCTCCATATATATCTGCTGCTATTACATATGGCTCTACCTTGTATTTTTGTGCAGTTTCTTTTGTTCTACTATGTTCAATTGGATTTATCATTTTATATAATTCTAATGCTTTGTCTCCAAATCCTAACATTGTTTCTGCTATTATTGCCCAAATGGCACCATGTGTGTATTGCAGTTGTGGACATTTTTTCTATCCTACCTTTTTCTCATAACTTTTTCTAGCACATATAAAATTTAATTTTTCATTCATTTCTTGTAATGGTTTAAAATTGAAATAAATATCAACTTGCTTGTCGCTATGAATTTCAATTTTTTCTATAAATTCTCTAATTATTTCTTTTGTTGGTTTCTCCATATTAAGGAACTCTTCTATCAAATTACCTAATCTACTTTCACTTTTTGTTTTATCACTTTCGCACGATATCTCTTGTTCAAGCTCTTTGATGTTTTGTTCATATCCTTTAACTGCTTCCTTTATTCTATTTGCATTTTTCATATATTCGTCAAGTGTGATAATTCCTGCTAATCTGTCATCATACATTACTTCTAGCTTTCTAGTTTCTTTTTCTATTGTCTCTTTGAAAGAATCTATCTGCTTTTTTATATCAAATTCTTGAGACTGCTTTGATTTAGATTGTTTTGCAATTTCTTCTAGTTTCTTTGTATTTGTGTATTCCTTGCAAACTTTTCTTAAAACTTCTAGCATTTGTTGTTCAAAAACTTGATAATTAAAATTGTGTGGCGAACATACATCAAATTTTCCAAACCTTCCATATCTTTGACATCTCCCATAGATATTTCCGTTTTTATCTGGACTTCTTATTCCAATATATCCTTTGCAATCATAACAACGAAGTAATCCCTTAAATAAATAATCGTTTTGTACTACTCTTGAGCCTTTAGTTGATTGAATTACTTTTTTTGCTCTTTTAAAATCTTCTTTACTTATAATCGCTTCATGCATATTCTCTACTTTTATCCAGTCTTCTTCTGGTAAATCTATAAACTTTTTAGATTTAAAACTTACCTTTTTTCTTTTTCCTTGTATAACTGTTCCTGTGTAAATTTCATTTGAAAGAATGAATCTTACTGTAGATTGTTGCCATAGTCCATAAGTTAGAGACTTTGTTCCTCTTTTTCTCTTGTTATAATCTGATGGAATTGGAATTTTCTTTTTACTTAAGTAATCTGCTATTTGCATTGTACCAAAGCCTGCTAAATACTTTTCATATATTAGTTTTACAACATTTGCTGCTTCTTCATCTATTATTAAATGGTATTTATTTTCTGGATCTTTTTTATAGCCATAAGGTGCTGTTCCTAAATATTCTCCAAGATTTCTTTTTGATTGTAATACACTATTTATTTTCTTTGATGTATCTTTTGCATACATTTCATTTAATATTGATTTAAATGGTGCTATATCATTGTTTGATGTATCATAAGCCGTATCTATATTGTCTAATATTGCAACAAACCTTACTTCATGTTCTGGAAAATATGTTTCAATGTATAATCCTGATTGCACATAATTTCTACCTAGTCTTGATAAGTCTTTTGTTACTACCATATTGATTTTACCGAGCTTCTATATCTTGAATCATTCTATTAAATGCTG
>CALXHD010000029.1 GCA_944388015.1 uncultured Clostridia bacterium
TATATTTTATTTTAACATATTTTCGTAATATTATACTCTTAACTCTCTGATTACACTATATCACAAATTTACATTTTTCTCAACAAATTCAGCAAAATTGGTATTAAATATATTAGATTTTTAAGCAAAAATAAAGCACCTATTATAAGGCACTTTACTTAGGATTCTCTTTAACTTTAAAATTTTATTTTAACAGATTCATATGTTCATCAACATACAACCATATCATATGGAGTACCTAGCATAGATATATAATCTCTGTAATTCGCTCACAGCAACTATTATATCTTTTTTTTAAATTCGTTTTATATGTTTCCTCACTCCATATCTAAAACAATCTTAACATTAATTTCAGAATTTTGTATTTTTTCTAGTCCAAATCTACCTCTTTTATGAAACATTATCGTATCTTGAAAGCTAGTAAATTCAGCAATGGCCGGCATTTCTTTAACTCTAGCAACGCACAGACTTCCACATGTATTGTTACGGTATAAATCCCAATCTCTATCTTTATATTTTTTGGTGGAAATTCCGTTTATTATCAGATCTCCTTTATCATATCTATCTAGTCCTCCAATAATATTTAAGAGTGTTGTTTTCCCTGAGCCACTTGGTCCAAGAATTGCAACAAATTCATTGTCTCTTAAATTTAAACTGACATCATCTAAGGCCTTTTGTATTAATTCCCCTGTTTTATATTCTTTATGAATGTTTTTTATTTGTAACATATATAATCTCCTAATTTTTATAACAATATCTAACTTATTTAATTTTAATATTTCTCAATCTTAATGCATTTAAAATAACTGTTATACTACTAAACATCATTGCAATACTTGCAATCATTGGATTTATAGAAATGCCAAAACTAGTAAATAGTCCCATTGCTATTGGAATCATTAAACAATTGTAGAAAAATGCCCAAAATAAATTTTGTTTTATATTTTTAACTGTTTTTTTACTTATGTTTATAAGGTTTATAATACTTCTTAAATCATTTTTTGTTAAAATCACATCAGAAGAGTCTATTGCAATATCTGTACCACTGTTCACACTAACTCCTATATTTGCAGTTGCTAAAGCTGGGCTATCATTTATTCCATCTCCACACATCATCACATATTTATTTTGTTCTTTTAACTCTTTTACTACTTCTGTTTTTTCTGTTGGTAATACATTTGAATATATTTTAGTTATTCCTATTTCTTTGGCTATTTTTTCGGCCGTTTTTTTGTTATCTCCTGTTAGCATAATTGTTTCTATATTATTTTTATTTAGTTCTTTTATAACTTCTTTTGCATTTTCTCTTATAACATCATTTACTCCAATTAGTGCAAGTACTTTGCTTGTATCTGCTACATATACAATACTATTGCCTTTTTTAGTAAGTTCTTCTTCTTCACTACTATATATATTTTTGATATTAAATTTTTGAAGTATTTTTGAATTTCCAAGTATTAGTTTTTGATTATTTACTTTTCCTATAATTCCTAGTCCTGTTATGTTTTCAAATTCTTTTACTTCCAGTTTTTCAATTTTATTTTCTTCTAAATAATTTTCAAATGCTTTTCCTATTGGATGTGTACCTTTACTTTCGATACTCCCTGCTAATTGTAATAATTCTTGTTCTTTAATATCACTATAATTTTTTATTTCTGAAATTTTTAATTTTCCATATGTTAAAGTTCCAGTTTTATCAAATACAATAGTATTTATTTTTTGTGCACTTTCAAGTATCTCATTTTTTTTAACTAATATACCATTACTTGCACAAATTCCTTCTGATACTATCATTGCAAGTGGTGTTGCCAGTCCTAAACTACATGGACATGCAACCACTAATATTGTAACAAATCTTATTAAACTATAAGAAAATTCATAACCCATTATTAAATAAATAATAAATGTTAAGATTGATATTATTATTACCGTTGGTACAAAATATCCTGAAACTTTATCTGCAATTTTAGCAATTGGTGCTTTTGTGTTACTTGCTTCTATAACTGCTCTTACAATTTCTGATATTGTAGATTCCTTTCCAATTTTTTCTGCCTTATATTCTATATATCCATCATAATTTATACTTCCTGCTATTACTTTATCTCCTTTTGTTTTGTTTGCAGGTTTGCTTTCTCCTGTTATAAATGATTCATCAAAATGTGCCACTCCTTCTATTATTTCGCCATCAACTGCAATTTTTTCTCCTGGCTTGCATATAACTATGTCTCCTTTATGAATTTCATCTAATGTAACTGTTTTTTCTTCTCCATCTACTTTGATTATGGCTTGATTTGGTGTTATTTTTACTAATTTTTGGATTGCATCTTTTGTTTTGTCTTTACTAATTCCTTCTAAATATCTACCTAATTTTATAAAATATATAACAATAGCTGTAGATTCAAAATACAAATTATGTATGTTTTCTGTATGACCTTTTATAATCATAATCATACTATATATACTATATAGAAAACTGCTTAGTACTCCAATTCCAACTAATGTATCCATGTTAGGAGTTTTATGAATCAAATTTTTATATCCATTTTTTAGTATGTCAAATCCATAAATTATAAATATTATAGCAAATATAAATAAACATATTGTGTAATTTATTGGATTTGTATTTACATCTATAATATCAAAGATTGGCAAATTAATCATATGACCCATGGATATATACATTAATATAATTGCTAATATTGTAAAAATAATAAAGTGATTTTTTTCTTTTTTGCCTCTGCTTTCTATGTTTATCTCTTTAAATTCTCCTAAGCTTTTAAATCCAGCTTGTTTTACAAAATCATCTAATTTAGTTCTTTCCACTATATTTTCATCATAGATAATTGTAGCATTTGCCATAACTAAATTGACATTTGCTTCAATTATCCCATTTTGTTTATTTAAATATTTTTCTAATCCATTTGAACAGGCTGAACAAGTCATTCCATCTATTGATAAAACTATTTTTTTCATTATTCATCTCATTCCTTTACAACTTCAAATCCAATATCATCAATCTTCTCTTCTATATTTTCTTTTTTTACTGTTTCGTTTGATAATACTCTAACTGTTCCTTCTCTATGATTAGCTTCTACACTTTCTACTCCATTTATTGTTGATACAGCATTTTTTATTCTATTTTCACATCCTTCACACATCATGCCTTTTACTTTAATATTTATTTCTTTCATTTTTAATCAATCCTTTCTTTTTACTCTTAATACTCTTAGGGCATTTATAATAGCAATCACAGAAACTCCTACGTCTGCAAAGACTGCCTCCCACATAGTAGATAATCCAATCGCACTTAATATTAAAACAAGTATTTTTATGAAAATTGCAAATATTATATTTTCTTTTACGATTTTCATAGTTCTTCTTGATAAGCGTATTGCATCTACTATTTTTGATGGTTCATCTGTCATTAATACAATATCTGCTGATTCTATTGCACTGTCAGATCCTAAGCCTCCCATTGCGATGCCAATATCAGAAATAGCTAAAACAGGTGCATCATTTATTCCATCTCCTACAAATGCAAGTTTACCTTTTGAAGTTTTTTCTTTTAGTAATTCCTGTACTTTTTCTACTTTACCATTTGGTAGCAATTCTGTATAAACTTTATCTATTCCTAATTGTTTTGCTACACTTTCTCCAACATTTTTTCTATCTCCTGTTAACATTACTGTATGTTTTACATTGTTTTTCTTTAAATTTTGGATTGTTTTAATTGAATCATCTTTTATTTTATCTGCTATTAAGATATATCCAAAATATTTTTTATTTATTGCTACATATAAGATTGTGCCTATATCATTACATTTTGTATAATTGATTTGTTTTTCTTTCATTAATTTTTCATTTCCAACTAATACATCTTTTTCTTCAATTTTTGCTTCAATTCCAAGTCCTGGTAATTCTTGTGTATTTATAATTTGTTTTTCATCAATTTCTTTATTATACGCTTTTTTTACAGATAATGAAATAGGATGATTTGAGTAGTTTTCTGCATAAGCAGTTAATTTTAATAATTCTTCTTTAGTAATCCCTATTGATTCAACTTTTTGTACTTCAAAAACTCCTTTTGTTAATGTACCAGTTTTGTCAAATACAACAATCTCTGTATTAGCTAATTGTTCTAAATAGTTGCTTCCTTTTATTAATATACCTATTTTAGAGGCTCCTCCTATTCCACCAAAAAAGCTTAATGGTATTGATATTACTAATGCACATGGGCATGATACTACAAGAAATGATAATGCTCTATATATCCAATCTGAAAATGTTGTATCTTTTATAATAATTGGTGGTACTATTGCAAGAACTACTGCAATTATTACTACTATTGGTGTATAGTATTTTGCAAATTTTGTAATAAAGTTTTCTGATTTTGATTTTTTACTACTTGCATTTTCTACTAAATCTAATATTTTACTTACTGTTGATTCTCCATATTTTTTTATTACTTCTATTTTTATAACACCTGTTAAGTTTATTGTTCCACTTAAAATTTCTTCTCCTTCTGCTACATCTTTTGGTAATGATTCTCCTGTTAATGCTTTTGTATCAAGACTTGATTTTCCTTCTAATATAATTCCGTCTAATGGAACTTTTTCTCCTGGTTTTACTACTATTGTTTCTCCAATTTTTACTTCTTCTGGTGCAATTTTTTCTATTTTTCCATTTCTTTGTGCATTTGCATAATCTGGTCTTATATCCATTAAGCTTGAGATGGATTTTCTTGATTTATCTACTGCATAACTTTGGAATAATTCTCCTACTTGGTAAAATAACATAACTGCAACCGCTTCTGGAAATTCCCCTATTGCAAATGCTCCAATCGTTGCAACAGTCATTAAGAAGTTTTCATCAAAAACCTTTCCTCTAAAAATATTTTTTATTGCTTTTTTTATAATTTCTATTCCAACAATAATGTATGATATAACAAATATTGTATTATTAGTTAATTCATTGTTAAAGTTTATTATAATAGCTATTAAAAATAAAATCAAGGCTATTATGATTTTTATTAAATCTTTCTTCATTTTTGTACCCTCCTATTTTTAATTGAGTAGTTGTTCAACTCTACTTTTAGTATATGTGAATAACTATTCAACTGTCAATACTTTTTTACAAAAAACACAAAATTTTGTATAGATCTATTATATAGATTGAAATCGAGAAATACAACTGAAGCTATAGATTTGCTCTTTAAAATCATTGAAGGAGTTTATTAAACTCATGGCAAATCCCCACAGCCATTGACTGTGGGGATTTAAATGTTATTCATTAATATATTGTATAAATCCCGCCTCTATAATTCCTTGAATCTTTCCACTAGTATATTCCTGACTTAATCTGTATACACGTATTCCGTAATATTCTCCACCTGTCTCTGCTACTAATACTACCTTTCCAAGATCAAATATGTCTATGATCTTCGTATATGCAATTTCTGCTGACATTTCAAATTCTTGCTTAACAGTTTCATTATCTAATTTTGCATTTATAATCGCTATAGTATCATTTTTAGTTTCAACTGTATAAGTAGCATCTGTCACCATATCTATACCGCAATCTATGTTTCCTATATTTACAATTTCGTTATTTATTAATTGATATATATTTACTACATAAGATTCTCCAGCTGTATCAGAAACTAATAAAACTTTACCTATAGTTGGAATTTCTATTGTTTCTGCTTTATCAACTAAACCATTCATTTCGACTTCTTTAGATATTGTTTTTCCGTTTTTAGTAGCTTTTATGATTGCATGTGATTCATTTCTGCTATTAACTGCATATGCTACCATGCTATTATTTGTTACTTTCTCTTCTAACAAATTTTTTTCTGTTTCTTCACTAACTTCTGTTTCTTTACCATCTTTACTAATTTCTAATTCTTCATCAATCTCTGTTTCATGATTTTCGTCTTCTTTATTATGATAGTATTCTGCTTCATCATATTCTACTCCATAAAATACTTTATAATATATTTTATATTCATCTGTTATAATTGAATTTTTTGGATCATATATTAATACATCTTTATTTTCTGCTTCTATTTTATTCGTATTTAAATCTATTTTATATTCCATTATATTTTTTATACTTTCATCTGTGTCTGATCTTTCATAAGCTTTTATATCTATCTGATTTATTTCTTCATTTTGTTCAATAGCAATATATTCAATTATTTCGTATGTTGCATGCTCAAATTCGTCTCCTTCAAATTCAAATTCTCCTGGCTCAGACTCTTCAACAGTTCCATCTTCATATGTTATTTTTCTCTCTGTTTCTGTACTATATGCTGAAATATTATTTTCATTTTGATTAAATGCTAGATAATCTATTGTTCCTACATAATCATCATCTAATGAATATGTTAAATCATCTAAATCTACATCTTTATACACTGTTTTTAATTTTACAATATTTTGTAATGGTGTAATATATATTTTTTCTATACTTTTTTCCATCTTTTTATATTTTAATGTTGTATTTGTCTCTGGAGTTATAATTTTTGTGTCATTTGATGCTCTTTCTTTAGATAATTTTACATTAAAACTACCATCTATTTCAATCCAATCTTCTCCTATTCCTAAAGCTACATCATTTAATGTAATCTCAAATTCTTTTTTATCTCCAATATGTTGTTCAGTTAAAAAATACATTTGATATACTAAATATTCTGTGTCTGATAATCTTTCCATAGATTGAGCTGTAGATCCTCTTACCCACATTTCTTCTCCATCTATGATAAGATTATAGTTTGATCCATTTAATCTTGTCTCTTGATGTCCATCAGTATAATATACAGGATCATTAAATGATAAGCAATTTAAATTTACTATAAAATCACTATCATCTTCTTTGTGTTTTTCTATCACTTTTTCACTTATATTTACTCTAAATTGCAATATTGTAAATCCTTCATCACAAACTGTTGATTCTAACGTAACTTTTGCTTCATCATTTTCTAAAATTTGATTTTCAATTGGTTCTACATAATCAACATAATCATCTGAAAATTTTATTCCCATCCATTCTAATACTGGAACTCCGTTTATTGTTCCTCCTAATGCCGCATATGCAACTCCACTTCCAAGTAATACTGCTAGAGTTGATATTATTATAATTATTGTTCTTTTTACTTTCATAATCATCCCTTCTTTCTTATATTTTACTTCACTTTCTTTTTCTAGGTTTGCTATAAGTTTTTTCTTAAACTCTTGACTTACTTCTATTTTAGATATTGTTTCATAATATTTATTACTCATCATCTTCACCTCCCTCTAGAAATTCCTTAAGTTGCTTTCTAGCTCTTGTGAGATTAGAACTTACTGTGTTTTCATTCATTTTTAGTATTTTTGCAATTTCATTTATTTTATATCCTTCGTAATAATATAAATAAATTATATTTCTGTATATAGGTTTTAACTCTGATAGTTTATTTAAAACTCCTCGTTCTTCAGTTTCAAAACAAAAATCTAGTTCATTTTCTTCTAATTTTTTTACCTTCCTATACCAGCTACTTTTATTACAATCTTTACAAGTATTAATTGTAACTCTTATAATCCATGCTTTGATATATTCAGAGTTATCTCCTAGTTTGTCTATATTTTTTATGAGTTTTATAAAAACTTCTTGGACTATGTCCTCACTATCAGATTTATTAAAACAATTCTGATATGCCAATCTCATAATCATATTTGAATATGTTTCTACAATTTTTTCTATTTTTTCAACTTTCATTTTTTTCCCCTTTCACTTATAATACGATTTAACTTTCTTTTTTCATGCAAAATTTTATGTATAAGAACAAATTGGAAAGCTTTAAAAATTGCAATAACTTTAACTTTCTTCTTTGGCTTTCCGTTAATTTGTTCTGCGCCAAATTTATGTAATAAATTTGTGTGCAATGTGTTTTATGTGTAATTAATCTATATACTATTTCTACAAAATTCTATGTATTTAATGTATTTTTATTTTAGTTATTATTTTATCAGTTTTTTTATTATCTGTTTCTAATATTAGTATAATTAGTATGCAAAATGATATATACCAAAAGAAACATGTCCTTTCTCCTGATGCATATATTGTTGGTGAAAATGCCATTACAAGTCTACTAGCTATTCCTGATATGTATGTAATAAGTGATATATAAAGCATATTTTTATTTTGATTTATTTTCTTAAATATTATATATAAACATACTCCAATTAATACTAAGATTGAAATATATATTCCTAGTTTGAATATTAAGTATAAAGTTGATTCTTGCATAAATGTAGTTTTTTCATATTCTATTAGTATTCTATATACTTCTTTATATATAATTGTAAGTATTAATGGAGATAGTCCAATTAATCTTAAAAATGTATTTTTATTTTTTTGCCATATTGTATAAGAAATTAGTATTAGTAATGCAAAAAATAATATTCTACCACTTTGTACTACATAGTCCATCATTGATGTGACTCCATTTTCTACTTTAGTTAATAGTGATAAATTTGAAAAACCTGGATACCATCTTTGTTCTTCTTGTATGTTTCTAGATATATTTCCTGGGCATGTAATTACTAATATTAAGCTTAATATTATAATTCCATATAGTATAATTGTTATTGGTTTGGTATTTTTGTGTTTTATTAAATATGCTAAAACACAAGTATATACTATAAATAGTATTCCTGCCATTTGTTCTTGATTACATGCATATATTATTGCTAATATATATAGTATATTTTGTATTTTAGAAATTTTTTCTTGTTTTATTATTTTTTTCAGAGGTATTATTGCATATAAACCTGTTGCTGCTACCCATAAATAGTTATTTATAGTTGCCATCCAGCCTGTTTCTCTTAAAAGTGTTATAATGGTTAATAGGCATATGCATAAGATAGTATTTAAATTTCTTTTATTTTTTTCTATAAATAATTCTGATATAGAATACACTAGTAAGTAACACATTCCAATGCTTGCTATTTTCCATATAAACATTGGTAAATAATTAGCAAATATTATTAATATTCCTTCTATTATTATTCGCGAAGTCCATTCTTGATATCTTAATATTATACAATTTAAAAAATTTGTATTATTACACATTGATGAAAAAGTTATGTCATCTCCATGTTTTTGCATTAATACATGTATTAATGCAAGTATTATTGTAAATACAATTAAAGGGAATTTATCTGATTTATATATTTTCTTTCCTACCTCTTTTATTTTCACAGTTTTTTCCATTTTAACCAACTTTCATTTGATATTATTTTTTTCACTAATTGCAATCTGATTGCTTGAATTTGTTATTTATCTATTTTTTTTCCATATTTTTTGATATCTTGTATTTATTTGTTTTCTATAATTATTTTTAACCTTAATAGTAACCTTTTATTATATTTAAAGATTTAATATCTTACCTATTATTTCTTTATCTAATGAATCGCAAAAATCTATAGCATCTTGTTTTGTTCCAACAATACATCCATAATGAATTGGTACTGCAATTTTAGGTTTTATTTCATTTACTAATTTTGAAGCTTCTTTAGAAGTCATTGTATATGTACCTCCTACTGGTACAAATGCTATGTCACATTTAACTTTTTTGTTTTCTTCTGTTATGTCTGTGTCTCCTGCGATAAAATATTTAGTATCATTAATTTCTAATATATATCCTACCCATTTATTTTGTTTTGGATGAAATTGCTTATTTATGTTATATGCTGGTATTGTCTCAAATTTTATTCCTTTAGCCTCATATTTTTTGTTTGGCTCTACTAAAATAACTTCTTCTTTTGTAAAGTTATTTAGTGCTATTTTTTCTGATAAGTCTTGTGGTGCAACAATTATTGTGCCTTCTTTTCTTATCTTATTAATATCTTCTTCTGAGTAATGGTCATAATGATCATGTGTTATAAAAATTATGTCTGCATCATTATATTTTTTATCTATTTTGAATGGATCTATATAGATTGTCTTTCCTTTCTTAAATTTAATACTACTATGACATAAAACCTCTATATTTTCTAGCATTGTTTTTCCTCCTTTATACTTCTTTTTTATTTATATATACTTTGTCCATATATTCATCAGGATATTTTTTATCAATAAAACTTTCTAGTTTATTATCAGGCGGTATGTTTTTTCTTCTTTCATTTTGTCTAATTCCCGCCATACATGATATTGTAACATCAAATATCATAAATGCTAATAATATACATGTAATGATTTTTACTCCTTTATTTAGTATAAGTTCATCTAATTTCTGTATATATGGTAAAATGGCTTTTAAGTATACAACTCCTAAAATGCCCCAAAAAATGCAATATAATACACATGTTCTTCCATTAATATTTAATATCATATGTGAATAATCCCATGAAATTGTGCCAAAGATTATTTCTTGTAAAAATGAAAAAATGTATTCTATTATTCCTCCCATAATCATTCCTACTAAAAATACTTTTTTTGTTTCTTTTACATATGATGTTAATATGTAGTATGCAACTGCTCCTGCTCCGTATACTTGTATAAATGGTCCATATAACAGTCCTTTTCTAATCATTAGTACCTTATGTGTAATTAATCCATATACTATTTCTACAAAAAAGCCAATAATACTTCCTATAAAAAATATTAAGAATGTTTTTAGTATAAAATTAATTGTCTTTTTTATTTTATTTTTTGTTTCTTCTTTTAAAATGTGTCTTTTTTCTGTTGTTTTAACTATTTCTTCTGTGTTCCTTTGGTTCATATATTTCTCCTTCTTAAATCTTATGTTTTATTATATACTATGTTTATTAAAAGTTAAAGTACTTTTTTTATTTTATATTAATTTTTGATACAGTGATTGTTATAGTTTATTTGTGGAATGTTAGTATTTACATCTCTAGAATACTTACATGCTAAATTTCAATATGTAAATTTTTCTAAACTTTTATACATTACTATTTTTTGTTTCGTAATTTTGTGTTCTTTTAAAACTAAAATCCATATGTATAAAATTATTATAATGATTGCTATGTTATTATTTAACATAGTTATCATAACCCCTATTATTGATAATATGATTGTATCTAATATTGATAATATATCCATATATCTAATTGATTTTTTTCTACCAAATTTTATGTTTAATAATTCTTTTATTATTCTTCCACCGTCTAGTGGGTATATTGGAATTAAATTAAATATTAATATTACTAAATTGGCATATATTATATTTAATTGTTTTATCATATTTAATGGCATTTTTAGTACAATTGCAATAATTAATATATTTGTTAATGGTCCTGCTATTGCAACAATTAGCTTTTTTATATTTAACATATTTCCTTTTCCTATTTTTTTATTTATATCTTTTATATCTGTTTTAAATGATATTGATACACCTGTTAATATTATTTCTAGTTTTTTTGGTTTCATTTTTAATAAAATTCCAGCTATTAGATGTCCAAATTCATGTATTAGTGCAAATATCATCATTAATACATATATCTGTATTTGATTTGTAAAAAAATATATTATTGCTATTAAGAAAATTTTTAAATCTATTCTAAATCTCATAAATCTCTCTTTCTATAATTCTAATATTTTTTGTGGATCTATAATCCTTTCCTGATATCTTATTTCAAAATGTAAATGTGGTCCTGTTGAATTTCCTGTTGAACCTACTTCTGCTATTTCTTGTCCTTGTTTTATTTTATCTCCTTGGTTTACATACAAATTATTACAATGTGCATATATTATACTTACTTCTCCTATTTGTATTTTAAGATGTTTTCCATAATCTCCTTCTTCTGATGCTAATACCACTTCTCCATCTGTTGCTGATTTTATTTTTGTTCCTAAGTTTGCTGCTATGTCTGTTCCTGTGTGATTTTTTGGAACTGACCCTGTTGCTGTGTCTCTATAACCAAATATAGATGTTATTGTTCCTTCTATTGGTTTTATAAATGTTGTTGTGTTTTTTGTGTTATTTATATCTTGTTCTTCTTGAGTTTCTTCTTTTGTATCTTCTACCTGTTCTTGTTCTTCTACTGCTCCTCCTATAGCTTGCTCACTGTCTATTTGTGGTTCTTGCTCTTTATTTTCTTCTTGTGTTTCATTTGTTTGTTCTTTTTGTTGTAAATTATTATTTAATGTTATTATTCCGTTTTTAATATTTTCATATATCTCAACAAAATTAGTGTCATATGACAATATTTCTTTTGTTTTATTTATAAATTGTTCTGAAAATATTGTTTGACTATTTTGGATTATATATATAATCCCATATATTAATATACATACTATTATTTGTATTATCATTTTTTTTAATAATTTTATGTCTTTTTTTTGGGTGTTTATTTGGTTGTTTTTATCTCTGCTTAGTTCTATATTTTGTCCTTTTCTTCTCATATATATTTCTTCAGCTCGTCTAATTTTTTCTTCCACTGACATTGTTTTTTCCATATAAAAAACACCTCTTTCTTTTGATTAATCTTTTTAATCATATTCAGAATTTGGTGTTTTTATTCTTATCTTATTAACAATATTAAGAATTCTGTGGCAGATATAAGTGATGTTATATATAACCATTTTTTTAATGTATTATATTTTCTTTTCTGTTTTTTATTTTGTACTTCTTTTCTTTTGTTGTTTTCTACTTTTGATATATATTGATTTATTATCATTTCAGCTTCTTTTATGATATAGTTTTCCTTGTTAGAACTTTTATTAGGTAATTCTTTTTTAGTTTTATCTTGTTCTATCTGATTTTGTATTTCTAATTCTTTTACTTTTATATTTTTCTTTAGTACTATTATTGCCTCTTCTATTATATTTGATGGAACACTTTTTAATACCACCATATTTTTTAGTTTACTTGTTTCCATTTGCTACCTCCTATAGAAATAGAATATATTATTTAAATTATTTCCATTATTTTCTATTATATACATCAAAAAAGATAATTAATTTTACTTAATTATCTTTTGGGGTGTTATTATTATTTTAAAATTTGTATCTCTTTGATACTTTTTTATTATATTCTCTGAAAAACTTGCTAAATAATTTGGTATACATATTGTTGTATAATTTTGTTGTTTTAGTTCTTCTATTTTGCTGTCTATTTGATTTGGATTATCTATTTCAAATATGTCCATTCCTAACCCTTTTGGGATTTTGTATGTGTCTTTATCTTGCTTTTGTTTTACAAATGATATTTTCATAACCTCACCATTTTTATTATGTGTTTGTTCTTTATTTTTATACTTACATTTTTATTATTTTTTCCCATGGAAGGTCAGGCTTTCCGAAATGTCCATAATTTGTTGTTTTTCTGTATATTGGTCTTTGTAACTCTAAATAATTTATTATGCCTCTTGGTGTTAAATCAAATTTTTTGTTTATTTTTTCTATGATTTCTTCTTCAGGTATTGTATTTGTTCCAAATGTATTTATATATATAGAAATTGGTTTTGCTACTCCTATTGCATATGATAATTGTATCTCACATCTTTTTGCTAATTTGTTTGCTACTATGTTTTTTGCTATATGTCTTGCCATATATGAGGCTGATCTGTCTACTTTTGTTGGATCTTTTCCTGAAAATGCTCCTCCTCCATGTCTACTATATCCTCCATATGTATCTACTATTATTTTTCTACCAGTTAATCCACTGTCTCCCATTGGTCCTCCTATTACAAATCTTCCTGTTGGATTTATGTAATATTTTGTTTCATTGTCTAGTAATTCTTTTGGTATTACTTCATCTATTACTTTATCATGTATGTCTTCTCTTAATCTTTGTAAGTCTATTTTTTCTAAGTGTTGTGTAGATACAACTATTGTATGTATTCTTTTTGGCTTTTCATTTTCATATTCTACTGTTACTTGAGTCTTTCCATCAGGTCTTAGATAATCTAATATTTGTTCCTTTCTCACTTTTGTTAGTCTTTTAGCTAGTTTATGTGCTAGAGATATTGGTAGTGGCATTAATTCTTCTGTTTCATCACATGCATACCCAAACATTATGCCTTGATCTCCTGCTCCCTCTGATATGATGTTTTCTCCTTTTTTTGTTTCTAGTGATTTATCCACTCCTTGTGCAATATCTGTGGATTGTTTTGAGATATTTGTTGTTATTTTGCATGTTTTATAGTCTATTTCTGTTTTACTATTATCATATCCTATTTCTTTTATTGCTTGTCTAACTATTTTTTCAATGTTTATTTCTTCTGCTATAGATGTTATTTCTCCTGTTATAAATATTTCTCCTTTTCCTGCTACTGTTTCACATGCTATTCTAGCATTTGGGTCTTTTTCTAAATATGCATCTAATATACTATCTGATATATAATCACATAATTTATCTGGATGTCCTTCTGTTACACTTTCTGATGTGAATAAGTTTTTCATTTTTCTCCTACCTTCCTTTTTTTCTATGTTTTATGCTTTTTATATTATATTTTATTTGGAAATTAATGTCAATACTAAAAAAATCCATTTGTCAAAAATGGAAAAACTATGTATAATAATTATAGAAAATAGAGAAACCATAAAGTGGTTGCCAATAGATAAGTTTAAATAACCATTCTCTCGTCCAAGTAGAATGGTTATTTTTTTATTTGCTCAAAATTGCTACTAACCAATAATTTTTTTAGTTTATTACTATTGCTTAAAATAATTCATTGCAATGCACGCGAATTCTTTAACTTTCCAATCGCATTTTTCAAATATTTGTTGCAATGAGTGCAAATTTTTATTTTCTATGTATCATTACTCTTGCAATGTTTTCAGGCATATTCTATGCTGATTTTAATTCAAGGCGTAGCTTGTCTGCAATCATTGCTATAAATTCTGAGTTTGTTGGCTTTCCTTTTGCAGCTGAAATTGTATATCCAAATATATTTTCAACAATTTCTTGTTGTCCTCTACCCCATGCAACTTCTATGGCATGACGTATTGCACGTTCTACACGAGATGGTGTAGTATTGTATTTTACTGCTATTTTTGGATATAAACTTTTTGTTATTTGATTTATAACATCAATATCATTTACTACCATAATAATGGCTTCTCTTAAATACTGATATCCTTTTATATGTGCAGGTACTCCTACTTCGTGTATTACATTTGTCACTAAAGCTTCTAAGCTTTGTTTCTCTTTTTTTCTTTCTTCAGGTATACTTATGTATTTATTTTTATTTTCTCTTGCGATTACATTATTTTCGTTTTGTGTTGGAACATAGTTTTTTATCTGTCTTATTCTATTTATTAGTATTTCTATGTCAAATGGTTTTACTACATAATATTCTGCTCCTAATGATATTGCTCTTTGTGTAATTTTATCTTGTCCTACAGCTGATAACATTATACATGTAGGCTTTTTACTAGTATTTAATTTCCCTAATTTTTCTAATACTCCTATTCCATCTAAATGTGGCATTATTATATCTATTAAAGCTATATCTGGTATTGTATTTGATATCATATCTACCGCTTCTAATCCATCTTTAGCAATTCCTATAACCTCCATATCTTCTTGCTTTTCTAAATATTTAGCAAGAGTTTGGCTAAAATCTTGGTTGTCATCCGCAATTAACACTGTAATTTTCTCTTTCATTCTTTTCCTCCTAAATCTTTTTCTGTGGTATTCACACTATGGATTATATATGGTATTTTATAGGATTGCAAGAATATTTACATTTTTTTCCATTTATTTTTATGAAAGTGTCATTTTATTATACTTTTCTCTATATATGTTTTATCAAATTCTTTTAAATTCTTTATTTTTATATTTTTTATTTCAAAATCTGATATTAATTTTTCTTTTGTTTTTTCTTCTAATGTTATATTACATACAATATTTTCTTCATATTTAACATTTTGTATATTTATCTCATTTATTTTGCAATAATATTTAAATTTTTCATATTCATTATATTCTAATATTACTTCCATTTTTATTCCTAAAATATTTTTTACTCTTATTGATTTTTCTAATGCTTTTGTTGTGGCTTCTGAATATGCTCTAACTAAACCTCCTGTTCCTAATAATATTCCTCCAAAATATCTTGTAACTACAACTAGAATATTACATAAATTATTTTTTTTCAAAATATTTAGTATTGGCTGACCAGCTGTTCCCTGTGGTTCTCCATCAT
>CALXHD010000030.1 GCA_944388015.1 uncultured Clostridia bacterium
TAATCAAACTATTCTATATAATAAGGTGAAAAATATGTCAAAAGAACAAAAGAGTACAAACAAAAAATCAACAAGAAGAAAAACAAAAAATAAAAAAAAGACAATAACAATAAATCCACTTTTAATAATAATTATACTAATATTAATAATAGTATTAGCATGTGTGATAATATTAAAAAAAGACAATAAAAAAGATAATACAAATCAAGTAGAAAATAATCAAGCAGAACAAGAAGTAGAACAAGAAATGCCTGAATACAGCTTAATAGATATGAACAACACAGAAAATGCAAAAATAAATGGAGGAAGTAAAGAAAACACATCAGCAAAACTAGCAGAAGAAAAAACATATAAAGGAATGAAAGTAAAAAACATAAAACTAATAGCAGAAGGAGGAATAACAAGACTAATAGCAACAGTAGAAAACACAACAACAGAAAATTATGAAGGAGGAGGAATAACAATAATCTTCATAAAAGAAGACGGAACAGAATATGCAAGACTAGAAGGAGTATTACCAGCTATAGACAGTGGAAAAACAAACGAACTAGATGCAGGAACAACAGCAGACATAGCAAATGCATATGACTTTAGAATAGAATAAAATAAGATAAAGACCTAGTGTGATTACCACATTAGGTTTTTAGTTTGGAAAAAAAATAAAACCGCAAAGTCAAAATTTTAACTTTATAATACACAAACTAAAAACACTTGACAAGAAAACAATAAAATGATAATATGTTAGCACAAACTAACAAAAATAAGGAGTAAAATAATGAAATTAACCAACTCACAAGAAGAATATATAAAAACAATATATATACTATCAAAAACAGAAAAAGAAATAAGAGTAACAGATATTGCCCAAAAACTTGAAATAACAAAACCAAGTGTTAACAGAGCCATAAAAAATCTAAAAGACATAAAACTTATAAATTATGAAACATATGGAGAAATAAAATTAACAAAAGAAGGGGAAAAACAAGCACAAGAAATACTAAAAAGAGAAGATATAATAAAATTTTTTTTAAGCAAAATATTAGATGTAGAAGAAACACAAGCAAAAAAAGAGGCAACCGCTATGAAA
Organism: uncultured Clostridia bacterium; assembly: GCA_944388015.1. Taxonomy (GTDB): domain Bacteria; phylum Bacillota; class Clostridia; order TANB77; family CAG-508; genus CAG-269. The sequence goes on from CALXHD010000030.1 coordinate 1,088, forward strand.
CATGCAATTTCCACAGAAACAGAACAAAAATTAGAACAATTTATAAATAAAGTATTAAATTTAGGAGATTTAGATTGTGATTATGACGAAACAAGTGAAAAATGTAAAAATTGCATAAAAATAACAGCAAGAAACAGAATAAAAAAAGAAGAAATAAACAATGTAGGAGGAATAAAATGTTAGAATTACAAAATATATATTTTGAAAGAGAAAACAGAAAAATATTAAATGATATAAACTTAAAAATAGACACAAACAAATTTATAGCAATAACAGGACCAAATGGATCTGGAAAATCAACCTTAGTCAAAATAATAATGGGAATAGAAAAACCTGACTCAGGTAAAATAATATTTCAAGGAAAAGATATAACAGAATTATCTATAGAAAAAAGAGCAAATTTAGGAATGAGTTTTGCATTTCAGCAACCAGTAAAATTTAAAGGAATGACAGTATTTGACCTACTACGTATAGCCTCAAAAAAAGAAATAACAAAAAAAGAAGCATGTGAAATCCTATCACAAGTAGGATTGTGTGCAAGAGAATATGTAGATAGAGAAGTAAATGGATCTTTATCAGGAGGAGAATTAAAAAGAATAGAAATAGCAACAGTTGCAATAAGACAGACAAAACTTACAATATTTGACGAACCAGAGGCAGGAATCGATTTATGGAGTTTTAATAATTTAATAGAAATATTTGAAAATATGAGAGAAATAGTAAAAGGAACAACTTTAATAATATCACACCAAGAAAGAATATTAGAAATAGCAGATGAAATAATATTAATGAAAAATGGAAAAATAGAAAAAATAGAAACAAGTGAAGAATTTCTAAAAAATAATGTATCTAAACAATGTTGCAAGAAAATAAAAACAAAATAATATAAGCATAAGAAAGGAGGAAAGTATAATGTTAATACATTATACAAATAGAGATTATGGAAAATAATAACATTCAAAAAATAGACGAAAATTTATTAGACAATATAACAGATTATAAAGAAATAAGAAAAGGCGCATATAACATCAGAAAAAATGGAAAAGGAATAGAAAGAAAAGTAACAGAAAATACAAATATCATAACAAAAAAAGATGTATCAGGAATTGATATATATGTAAAAGAAAATACAAAATTTGAAATTATACATATCCCAGTAATAATAACAGAAAGCGGATTAAAAGATGTCGTATATAATGACTTTCATATAGGAAAAAATGCTAATGTAATAATAATTGCAGGATGTGGAATACATAATGACCATCATAAAAATTCACAACATGACGGAATACACAGATTCTACTTAGAAGAAGGAGCAAAAGTAAAATATATAGAAAAACATTACGGAGAAGGAATAGGAGATGGAAAAAGAATATTAAATCCAGTAACAGAAGTATATTTAAAAAAAGGAAGCAGTCTAGAAATGGATAGTGCCCAAATAAAAGGTGTAGACTCAACAATAAGAGAAACAAAAGGAGTTCTAGAAGCAGACACAAATTTTGTGGTATCAGAAAAAATAATGACAAACGGAACACAAACAGCAAAAACAATATTTGATGTAAAATTAAATGGAGAAAATGCAAGTACCCATGTAACATCAAGATCTGTTGCAGGAGATAAATCAAAACAAGAATTTGTATCAAAAATATATGGAAATACAAAATGTTTCGCACATAGTGAATGTGATGCAATAATAAAGGATGAAGCCATAGTAACAGCAACCCCTGAAATAACAGCAAACAATGTAGATGCAAATTTAATACATGAAGCAGCAATAGGAAAAATAGCAGGAGAACAAATAACTAAACTAATGACTTTGGGATTAACAGAAAAACAAGCAGAAGACGAAATAATAAATGGATTTTTAAGATAAATAAAGCAAAATAAAAGCCTTAGAATTTAATTTTTAAGACTTTTATTTTTTGTATAGAAAAATTGATTATACTTAGTATTTATTTTTACTAAATAATTTAAAAACCATAAAATTAGTTGAAAAAACCAAAAAGATATAGTAAAATAAAGAAAACAAAAGAAAGGAATAAAAATAATGAAAGATTTTTGGAAAGAACCTGAAGCCAAAAAGATTAATATAAAAAAAATAATAATAATATCAATAATAGCAATTTTAGTAATATTTTTAATAACAATATCAATAATATATGTAAAAAACACATCATTTAGAGAATGGATAGATACAAATATACTAAGAAAAGAAGTAGAAGAAGAAAAACTAGCAACAATAGAAATAAAAGAAGAAGAAAACACAAAAATATGTGCATTTAATCAATATATAGGAACACTAAGCAAAAACGAATTTAAATTATATAACAACACAGGAAAAGAAGAAAAAAGCCAAACTATAGAAATAACAAATCCCATTTTTAATACAAATGGAAGATATTTAGCAATTGCAGAAGAAAAAGGACAAAAAATATATTTTATGACAGATAAAGAAATAAGCTGGGAAAAAACAATCGAAGGAAATATATCACAAATACAAGTAAGCCAAAATGGATATGTAGCAGTCGCAATTGTGGGAACAACACACAAAACAGTAATAACAGTATATAATGATAAAGGAGAAACACTATTCACAAGATTTTTATCAACAGCGAGAGTATCAGACATATCAATATCACAAGATAATAAATATCTTGCAATTGCTGAAATAGACACATCAGGAATAGTAATAGAATCAACAGTAGAAATAATATCAATAGAAAAAGCAACAAATAAAACAGAATCAAATAACTCAAGTATAGCACTATATAAATTTGATGATAATGAATTAATAACAAATATAGAATATCAAGAAAAAGACAAATTAATATGCATGTCAAAAGACAAAATAACCGCATTTGATGAAGAAGGAAATAAAACAGAAATAATAAATAACAAAGACAAAAAAACATCATTTCAAACAATACAATTAAAAAACAATGTTGTATCAATAGAAGAAAAAGCATCTAGCCTATTTACAGCAGATTCAATAGTAAAAATAATAAATACAGATACAAAAAATGAAACTACATATACAGCAAATGCAGTAACTAAAAATTTATACACATATGAAAATATGATAGCATTAAATTTAGGAACAGAAGCAGATTTTGTAAATACAGGAGGATGGTTAGTAAAAAGATATAAAGCAAACCAAGAAATCTCAGACATAGTACTATCCGGAAATTTAGCAGGCATAATATATAGAGATAAAATAGAAATAATAAACTTATAAAAAAATATGAATAATACCATATTCAATTCTAATAACTTATAATAGGTTTATAGGTAAAACCTTTATAAAAAACCTAAATATATTATATAAGGATGATTTAAATTATGATAGTAGATTTAATAATAATAGCTATTTTAGCTTTATCAATATTTTTAGGATATAGAAAAGGATTAATAGAATTAAGCGTAAAACTAGTAGCAGTTATAATAGCACTAGTTGCAACATTAATTTTATACAGACCAATATCAAGCCTTATAATAAATACAACAACAATAGATGAAAAAATACAACAATCTATTTTAAATAAAAGTGAGCAAATAATATCAGGAGAAAATACACAAGAAGGTGGAATAATAGCAGAAGTTAAAAGCGAATTTTTACCTGAAACAGCAAAAGAATTATCATATAGCATAATAAGAACAATAGTAATTATCGCATTGTACATAATAATAAAAATAGCATTAAGATTTATAACAGCATTAGCAGATTTAGTTGCCAAATTACCAATTTTAAAACAATTTAACAAATTAGGTGGAATAATCTATGGGGCATTACGAGGAATATTAATAATATATGTTGCACTATTATTAATAAGTTTTTTCGGAGAAATAAACCCAGAAAACATAGTACGTAAAGAAATAGAACAATCATTTATTGGAAAAGAAATGTATAATAAAAACATAATTAATTTATTAATCAAATAACATTGATTTTTCAATTAAAATTTGATATACTAAAAAACAAACCACGAAAGAAAGGATTTGTTACAGTGAAAGAAAACAATCAAGAAAATGAAGAAATGAATGATAGAAGAAAAAGACAATCAAAAAATATAAATCCACCAAAACGAGAAGATGAATTGCCAAGAACTGTACAAAAAAGACATCCAACAAATAAAAGACCACAAATTAAAGAAGATGAAGCCCCAAAAGCCATGAGAAAAAAAGTACAAAACAATGGTATAAATAATGAAGAACAAAAAAATATAAGAAAAAAACAAACAACAACAAATAAACAAAAACCAAAAAAAGAAGAAGATATATATTCAATACAAAAAAATAAGAGAGAAAATAACCAAGATATAGATTTTAACGAAAAAAAGATGACTTCAAAAGACCTAAACAAAAGGAGAAAGAAAAAAAAGAGAAAAATAGTTAGAAAAATACTATTAGTAATTTTACTTGCAATAATTGCATATGGATGTTGGTTTGCATATAAAACACACAAAAATGGTGGAGGACTTAGTGGAATGCTAGCAACAGTTGTAGGGCATGACGAAAACACAAAAAAGAATTTACCAGAATTAAAAATCTTAGTACTAGGAGTAAGTACTGATTTAGGAGACACAGCACCAACAGACACAATAATGGTAGCATCATATAATCCAAATACACAAAAAGCAAATCTAATTTCTATACCAAGAGACACATTTGTAGGGACAAGCGAAAGCAAAGCAACACCATTTGATAAAATAAATGCACTATATAGTATAAGCCCAGAAAAAACACTAGAAGCAGTAAACAGAATAACAGGACTAGACATTCAGTACTATATAGTAGTAAAAACAGAAGCACTAATACAACTAGTTGATGCGATTGGACAAGTAGAATTTAATGTACCAATAGATATGAAATATGATGATCCAACACAAGATTTACACATTGACCTAAAAGCAGGAGTACAAATGATTGATGGAGAAAAAGCAGAACAACTATTACGTTTTAGAAAAAATAATGATGGAACATCATATCCAACAGAATATGGAGATAATGATACAGGAAGAATGAGAACACAAAGAGAATTTATAATGGCAGTAATGAATCAAACATTAAAACCTGAAAATATATTTAAAATAGGTCAAATTTTAGATATTGCAAACCAAAATATAGAAACAAATGTTGGAATAGATTACTTAAAAGACTATATACCATATGCGGTAGAATTTAGTACAGAAAATCTTTCTACAGAAACACTTCCAGGAGAAAATGCAGAATTACCGCCAAAAGCGCAAAACAAGTGGTGGTTCTTCAAAGTTGATGAAGAAGAAACAGAAAAAATGATTCAAGAATTATTTTACCCTGAAACATTAGAAGAAAACACAAATACTACAGGAAATGAAATATCAACAAATACAATAACACAAACAGAAAATAATAACAAAGAAATACAAATAGAACTTTTAAATGGAAGTGGAAGCGAAACAAAATTCCAACAGGCAGAAGAATTATTAAAAGAAAAAGGATATGACGTAGAAAAAACAGGAGAAACATCAGAAATAGCCAAAACAATATTAACAAATAAAAAAGAAGTAGAAGATAATATATTACAAGATATTGCAGACACACTTGGAGTAGGAAGTATATCAAATAATACAAACTTAAGCAGTAAAGTAGATATTACAATCATTATTGGAACAGACTTTAATAAATAACCAACAAGTAAAAATCTAAAAGATCAAATCAGAAAAGAATAAATTTTAACATTATTTGTAATTGCAATTATTGCTATTATAGGAAAAATCTTTGATTTTTCCTATAATAGCACAAAGATGTAAGCCAAAATTAAACTCACATCTTTCTAAAATAAAACAAATGCTTTGTCATATACAAAAGTAACATATATTTAAAATCAAAAATTTTATTATCAATTTTTTAATTCAGAAGAATCAGATTTCTTAAAACTCAAAAAAATTAATAAAGCAATTAATACAATTATAGCTATAACTAAAATACATACTTGCAAAAAATATGTCTTAGAAGCAGAAAATTCAACATCATGTGAAGCAAGTAAATTCACAACATAATCTTTACCATTAATTACATATGTTGCAGTTCCCAAAACTTTATTTTTAGCAATTGGAGCAGATGGTAAATTTTCTAACAAAATTTGAGGAGAAACACTCTCATTAGAAAAATCATTATTAACAAAAACATTTACAGAATTTTCTAAAATCAAATCTAGATTTTTAGTTTCGTCAGTTCCATTTGAAATAGTTATTTGAGTCACAACATCATCCTTATTAGCAATATCTCTAAAAGAAAAATTAGAAAAACCATATTCTAATAAAGTTTTAGTCTCAGCAAAACGAGTTTCAGAATTATCTACGGCCAAAACAACACAAATATAAGTTAAATCATCCTTTTCAGCAACAGACACCAAACAATATTTAGCCTGTGAAGTAAACCCAGTTTTAGTACAAGTGATGTAAGGATAGTAAAACTCACTATTAGATGACATCATATAATTAGTATTCTCAAAATATCTCTCAGCAGATAAGTTAGTAGCAGATATTTTACAAGAATCTAACCCACTATATTTTCTAAAAGTAGAATTTTTAATACAATACTGCATCAAAAAAGCTAAATCATGTGCAGAAGAATAGTGATTTGGATCATGCATTCCACTAGGATTAGTAAAATGAGAATCTAATAAACCAAGTTCAGAAAGTTTAGAATTCATCCTATCAGCAAATTTTTCAATTGAACCATCAATATAAAAAGCCAAAACATTAGCAGCATCATTAGCAGAATGAACCATTAAAACCTGTAATAACTCATCAACTGATAATTGTTCATTTGGAAGTAGACCAGCAATACTATAACCATCAGGAATACTAGAAACTGCATCAGCAGGAACTGTAACAATATCGTTCAAATTATTAGCATTTTCAATTGTTAAAATAGCAGTCATAATCTTAGTAATACTTGCAGGCTCTAAATGCTCATTACTATTTTTATCAAACACAGTATTAGAAGTGGAATTCTCAATCAAAATAGCTGAACCAGCAGAGATTACAGGCTCATCACCAGCATAAACACTACTAAAAAAGGTAAAAATTATCATAAAAAACAACATTAAACATAAAAATTTCTTTTGAATAATATTTACAGCAAATTTATTTTTCATCAAAAATACTCCATTCTTTCATTTTAATATATAATATAACTTATTTATGCAAAAAATTCAATGTTTTTACAAAAGAATTTGAAAGTGTATTTAAAGTTTTATTACAGTTCACTTGAAAATACAAAACATATTAAAAAGGAATTATATATTATATTGAATAAATTTGGAGCTTAATAAAGGTATTGAAACTAAAAAATTTATAAAATATTATATGATTCTTCTGTATAATTAATATAAGTGAGGAGGTGAGAATATGAAAGAATTAGGAAATAAACAAAAGATTATTTTAATAATACTACTAGCTATTATAGCAAGTGCCATAATATATTATGTATATGGATCAGATAAAGAAGAAATATATGAAGAAGAAGTATTACCATATGAAGAAAATATTGTAAGCAATACATCAAGCAGTGAATTAGAAGAAACAGAAGACGGAGCAGAAATAATAATATATATTACAGGAGCTGTTAAAAATCAGGGAGTATATGGTTTGCAAGAAGGAAGCAGAATAGCAGATGCAATAGAAAAAGCAGGAGGAACAACAGAAGAAGCAGATATAGAAAAAATTAATCTAGCATATTTATTAGAAGACGGAATGAAAATTAAAATTCCTACAAAAAATAGTAATGAAACAAATGAAGAAATAACGAAAGAAAGTGGATTAGAAGAAGAAAATAAAACTACAAAAAACCAAAAAATAAATATAAATACAGCTACATTAGAAGAATTAGACACTTTAGATGGAATAGGAAAATCTACAGCAGAAAAAATAATAGAATATAGAAAACAAAATGGAAAATTTAAAACAATTGAAGATTTAAAAAATGTAAGTGGAATAGGAGAAAGTAAATATGAAAAAATAAAAGAAAAAATAACTGTAAAATAATACAGTTATTATAATCAAATTCTATAAACTTTAGTTATTCCATCATATATTATTACACAACATCAGTTTTCCATAAACCATGTTTATTACAATATGAATATAATGTAGAACCAGGAACATAAGGAAATTTAGCTACAGCATCAGAACCTGGTACAAAATAAGCAAAATATTCTTTATCTTCAGTAACGAGACAAATCCATTCAATAAAATGGTCATCTTCCATCACATGAGCAACATTAGCAGAAATAAAATTACCATCTACCTCATAATTTGGAACATGTTTCTCAACAACTGCAGAAGTAGAATTTGGAACTAAAGTTTCCATTTCTTTATCACAACACTTAATACTAGAATTGTCACAATCACTTAAAAGTTTAATTATTGCACCACATGAAGCACATCTTTTAACAATAAAATTTTTATTCATATAATACCTCCTAATCATTTTTAATAATAAGATTTCCTGTTTTAAGACTCTTTTGTACATCAATTACTCTTTGATTTGAAGAACCTCTCCATTTTAGAGTAGGGTCATGTAATTCATCTACATATTGCCCATCAACCAATACATCAATATAATTTAAAACATCTTTATCCTTTAAATCTTTATCAAACTTAAAACCAGACCATACCCATAAATTTTTGTTAGGATATTTTTCCTTAAAAGCTTTTGCAAGTTTTGTAGTTCCAGCTATATTAGAAGGATGCATAGGCTCTCCTCCTAATATAGATAAACCTTTTACTTCATCTTTATTACATAAATCTAATACAGTATCAATAGTCTTATCAGTAAAATCTTTACCACCATTAAAATCCCATGTCTCTGAATTAAAACAATTTTTACAATGGAAACTACAACCTTGCATAAAAACAGAAACTCGAACACCAGGACCATTTGATATATCCATTTTTCTAATTAAATTATATTTCACAATTAAGCCTCCTTATTATCTATATGTAATACCCTTTCTTTAATTTCTTGAGTTCTTCCCTTATTCCAAAAATTAGTACCGATATATCCACAAGTACGTCTTGCAACATTTAATGTATTATGATCCCTATTACCACAATTTGGACAATACCACTCTAAATCATCATCAATTAATATCTCACCAGTATATCCACATTTTTGACAATAATCAGATTTAGTATTAAGTTCAGCATACATAATGTTATCATATATAAATTTAATAATTTCTATAACTACATCAATATTATTTTGTAAATTAGGAGTCTCAACATAAGAGATAGCTCCACCAGGACTAAGTTTTTGGAATTCACTTTCTAATTTAAGCTTAGAAAATGCATCAATTTCTTCAAATACAGGAACATGATATGAATTAGTAATATAGCTTTTATCAGTAATACCTTTTACAGTTCCAAATCTCTCTTTTAAACATTTAGCAAATTTATAAGTAGTAGATTCAATAGGTGTACCATAAACAGAATAATCAATATCCTCTTCTTTTTTCCATTTAGCTGTTGCATCATTTAAATGTTGCATAACTTTTATAGCAAAATCTTTACCATCACCATTATCAGTATGAGAATGCCCAGTCATATATTTAACACATTCATATAAGCCGGCATATCCAAGAGAAATGGTAGAATATCCATGATGTAATAATTCATGAATAGACTCTCCTTTTTCAAGTCTAGCTAATGCACCATGTTGCCACAATATAGGAGCAACATCACTTACAACATTACTTAATCTTTTATGTCTTAATTGCAAAGCTCTATGGCATAATTCAAGTCTCTCATCAAATATTTTCCAAAATTTGTCCATATCACCTTCAGAAGAAAGTGCAACATCAGGTAAATTTATAGTAACAACACCTTGGTTAAATCTACCATAATATTTTCCTTTACCTTCAACATAATTTTTAGCTTTAGCAATATTACCAAGACTCATTGTTCTATCAGGTGTTAAAAATGATCTACAACCCATACAAGGATAACAATCACCATCACCCAATTCATTTTTCTTTAATTCTAACATTACTTTTTCAGAAATATAATCAGGAACCATTCTTTTTGCAGTACATTCTGCAGCAAGTTTAGTTAAATACCAATATTTACTATCTTCATTAATATTATCTTCTTCCAATATATATAATAATTTTGGAAATGCAGGAGTTATATATACACCATTTTCATTTTTAAATCCTAAAATTCTTTGTTTTAAAAATTCCTCAATAATCATTGCAAGCTCATCTTTATACTCATCAGTTTCTCCCAAATACATACAAACAGATAAAAATGGTGCTTGTCCATTTGTATTTGTCATAGAATTTACTTGATAATTAAAAGTTTGAACTCCATCTTCAACTTCTTTTTTAGTATCTTGCATAGCAAATTTTTCGCAATCTTCTTTACTTAAATTTCTAGCTTGATATTTTTTTAGATATTTTTCATAACTTAACCTTACAAAAGGAGCTAGATGAGTAAGTGAAACTGTTGCACCACCATAACTAGAAGAAGTAACAGCCAAGATTATTTGAGTTGCAATTGTAGCAGCAGTTATAAATCTATGAGGTTTTTCTATCATTACACCATTTATAACTGTACCATTTTGTAACATATCATCTAAGTTGATTAATTCACAGTTGTGAAGTGCATTTTGAGCAAAATAATCAGCATCATGAAAATGTATAATCCCTTGGTCATGTGCTTCAACAATATCTTCAGGAAGTAAAAATCTTCTTGTAATATCTGTACTAGTTATACCAGCTAAATAATCTCTTTGAGTTGTTACAACTTCAGCATTTTTATTAGAATTTTCACTATTCCAATATTCATTTTCACCTTCAATTAATTCTTTTATAGATTTATCAGTAGTATTTGCTTTTCTAACTAGCTCTCTTGTATATCTATATGTAATATATTTTTTTGCTAATTGATATTTACCAAATTCCATTAATTTTTGTTCAATAATATCTTGAATATCTTCTACTAAGATTCTTTTTTTATTTAGGTCTTCAATATATTTTATGATTTCTTTTATTTCTTCTTTAGTAGCTTTTTCTTTACCCCTAACTTCTTCATTTGCCTTTCCGATTGCTACTCTAATCTTTTCTGGATCATAATCTACAATGTGACCATCCCTTTTTACTATTTTCATATCTTTGGTTCCTCCTCATAAATTTTTTTCATGACTAAATAATATAGATAATTAATATAATATACAAGTTGCACTTGCAACTTTTTAAATTTTTTGTTAAAATTTTTTTTAGGTGATAAAAATGAGAAATCCATTTGATAATTTAAGTAAAGCACAAATAACGAAACTGTACGATTTACTAGGGGTTCACGTGTATAAATATGAAAAAAATCAAGAAATATTACCAACAATAAGAAACGATAATATCATAGGAATTATCCTAGAAGGTTTTGCACAAATTGAAAACATTGAATATAATGGAAATGAAATGATAAAAGAAAATTTGAGCAAAAATAGTGTGTTTGGAAATAATATTTCATATACAAATAGTGATGACTGTCAAATAATTGCTAAACAAGATACAACAGTTTTAGTTATTGATTATAATAAACTTATGAACCCATCAAATTTAAATCATAATTATTTTAATATATTTTTTAGTAATTTATTTGACATTATAAATACAAAATTTAGAAAGACAAATGAAAGAGTAAAAGTATTAGAAAAAAAACAAATAAGAGAAAAACTACTTGAATTTTTTGAAATAGAAAACAAAAAAGGACCATTAAATAATATTTATTTAAACCAAACATTTAAAGATTTAGCAGATTATCTTTCAGTTGATAGGTCAGCAATGTTTAGAGAACTAAAACACTTAAAAAATGAAGGATTTATAGAAGTAAATGGAAGAAAAATTACATTGTTATATAAATAGAAAAGTCAATAAAATATTTTGTTAGTGTAAGATTAATGTAGGAAAAATATAAAATTGCCTACATAATTTTTATCTAAAATATATTAAAAAATATAGATAATATTTACAAAAAATAAAATTAATGATATATAAGAATTAAGACTAAAGAAAGATGAAAAAGGAATGATGTTAAAATGGAAAAAAAATTAGATATAATATTAAAAAACTGCCCACAAAATCACAAATGTCCGGCTGTAAATATATGCCCAGTAGGAGCATTATCACAAGAAGGATTTAATGCACCAATAATTGACCACAACAAATGTATAAAATGTGGAAAATGTTCAAACTTTTGCCCTAAAAAAGCATTAGTTTTAAAATAAAAAACTCAGTAAACAATAAGATTACTGAGTTTTAAGTTTGGTTGCGGGAGGTAGACTCGAACTACCGACCTTTGGGTTATGAGCCCAACGAGCTGCCAACTGCTCCACCCCGCGATGTACTGACTTTTACATTATACATCACATATACCATATTTGTCAATAGAAATTTTAAAAATTTCTATCATTTCTGATTCACTTTGCTTGCAGTTTACTTATAGAAAATTAGGTATTCAAAAGAATTATATATGATAGTTTCAAGTGGGCTGTAACCTCATCTAGTTACAATTTACAGATCTAAAAATTATTATGGCACTAAAATATTATATATAAGTATTTTAACTAAAAATACAAAAATAATACAAAAAAATTAATTTTTTAAAAACACTATAGTTAATAGATAAGAGTTTTTAATGTAAAACTATATAAAATCTACTCATTGTAACAACACTATATAAGATATTATAGTAAAACTATAGAAGAATTATGAATTATATGGTATATTAATATAAAAATAAATGAAGGAAGGAGCATATGGTGTATTTAAGTTATTAGATATATCATATAAGAAGAAAATGAAATATAATTTAATATCTATGGACTTTGATGGAACACTTTTAACAAGTAACAAAAAAGTTACAGAAAAGAATAAAAACATATTATTAAAGTATAAAAACAGCGGACATATAATAGTAGGAGTAACAGCTAGAAATTTATCTAGTGTAAAAAGTGTTTGTGATATAAATATGTTTAATTATTTGATTTTAAATAACGGATCATATATATATCATGTAGATAGTAAAAGTGGAACCAATATATGTAATATTAATAATGACATTATAATAGATATAACAAATTATTTTAAAGATATTGCAAAAGAAATTGATTATTGTTCTATAAATAAATATTATATTTATAAAAAAGAAGCTGTAGAGAAAAAAGACTATATAACTCAAATTAATAATATCAGTGAAATAAAAGAAAAAATATCAAGAATGAATATTTTTTTAAAAAACAGTGATGAAATAGATGAAAATAAGAAATATATAGAAAATAATTTCCCTAAAGTGAGCGCTATTACAATGTTAGATACAGATAATAATAGTGGCAATAAATGGATAGCAATAAACTCTAAAGAAACAAATAAATTTAAGGCATTAGAAAAACTATGCTCAAGTTTAAATATCAATCTTAACCAAGTTATATATTTTGGAGATAGTACAAATGACTTGCCAATAATTAATAAAGTTGGATTAGGAATTGCAATGGGGAATGCCATTCAAGAAGTAAAGGAACAAGCAAAAGACATAACATTATCTAATGATGAAGATGGAATTGCAAGTTTTTTGGAAAAAATAAAAAATTAAAAATTGGAGGAAATTATGGAATTAAGAAATCAGATTGAAAAATATAAACCATATAATGAACAAGAAGAAAAAGATAAAAAATTAATGTTAAAATATATAGACACATTTGAAGATGTACTTACAAGAAAAAATGAATTTGGACATTTTACAGCATCATCATGGGCAGTGAATAAAGACAGGACAAAAGTACTAATGATATATCATAATATATATAAATCATGGACTTGGACAGGAGGACATGCAGATGGGGAATCAGATTTATTAAAAACAGCAATTAGAGAATTAAAAGAAGAAACTGGAGTAGAAAATGTAAAAGTTCTTAATGATGATATATTTTCATTAGAAATTATTTGTGTCAATGGACACATAAAAAATGGAAAATATGTTTCATCACATGTACATTTAAACTTAACATATCTTCTAGAAGTAGATGAAAAGGAAACCTTAAAAATAAAAAAAGATGAAAATAGTGGTGTTAAGTGGATAAATATTGAAGATATAGAAAAAACTTCAAATGAGAAATGGATGAAAGAAACGGTTTATAAAAAATTAAAGAAAAAATGTTTACAGAACTTTTATAAAGTCAAATAATAAGTCCATTTTATCTATAATGGGAGATGGAGCATCATATTTCAAAGGGAAAGAAAAAATAAGTTCTAAGTTGTTCAGGAATAGTAAAAAGATTTGCCTATGGTTACAATTATAAGCAGTTTGAAGAACATTTTCAACATGAGTATTCTTGTATTTGTAAGCACAAGAAGAGCAAAATCTAGATTTACAAGTATGTCCAATAAAAACAATGTCATTGCAATGAGGACAAACATAGAGA
>CALXHD010000031.1 GCA_944388015.1 uncultured Clostridia bacterium
AAAAAAGTTATTTGGAATTGAAGGAGAAATAGCAAGTAAAAATTTTAAAAGGAGTAAGAAAAAATATAGAACTACAATCTTTTCGATATTTTTAAGTATAGTGCTATTTTTATCAATGCAATCAATAGTAAGTAATGTATTTGATGTAAGTTCAACACAATATGTAAAAAGAGATTATAACATGTATGTAAGTTCATCAAAACAAACAAATAAAGAGAGATTAGATTATTTTGAAAAAATTACAAATCTTAATGGAATAGAAAATTACGTATTGGAAAAAAGTGCTATATTAGAAATAGATAAAAACCACATAACAAAAGAACATTTAGAAACTTATAACATAGTAAATAATATAGCCATATATGCAATAGGAGAAAAAGCATATAATAATTATTTAAAAGAATTGGGTTTAACATATGATGAGGCAAATGGAAAAGGCATATTATATGATACTAATATAAAATATTTATATGAAGAAGGAAAAGATGGAGTAAAAAGAGTAGAATATAGAATGACAGATTTTAATGAAGGAGATAATATTTCATATATTCAGAAAAAATATGATTTACAAACAGGATATGAAATAGAAGTTGGGTCAGGAGATATAGAAATAATTAAAATAACAGATAAATTACCAATGGGAAATTTATTAAAAACATCACAATTTCCAACTTTGATTGTTTCAGATACTATGATAGAGAATTTTGATTATACAGTAGGAAACTTATATTTAAAAGCTAATAATGCCGAAAAATTACAAGAACAAATTTCTAATATAGATAAGTCAAATACAAGCAATATATATAATATAGAAGCAGATGTAAAAGCACAAAATAATATAGTATTAGTTATATCTATTTTCTTATATGGATTTATAATTGTAATTTCAATTATAGGGATCACGAATATATTTAATACAATAACAACAAATATGGCGCTAAGAGATAGAGAATTTGCAATATTAAAATCAATAGGAATGACAGATAAACAATTTAAGAAAATGATAAGATATGAAAGTTTATTTTATGGATTAAAAGCTTTATTATTTGGTTTACCTATAGGAATAATACTTTCTTATTTGATATATACACAAACGGCAAATATATATCAAAGTGGATATAAAATCCCATTTATAAGCATTGGAATATGCATAATATTTGTATTTGCAATTATATTTATAACTATGAGATATGCTATAAGAAAAAGCAATAATCAAAACATTATTGAAACAATTAGAAGAGAGGTTACGTAAAGTTCGACTTTTGAGAAAAAACTGTATAATATAAATAAAACAGATCGGAAAGATTTAAAATTCATATCAATTTTAACTTTTCTAGCTGGATTTCCTAATAGATAAAAATAAGGGCATGACAAAAAAATCATGCCCTTTGAAAAAATTAATTCATGAGATTTCTTACATCAGCATCTAATTCTAATATTGTTTCTATACTGTCGATATCGATACTTGTTAACCAGGAATCCAAAACAGTATATATAAGTGCTGGAATTGAATTGAAATTTATTTCCTTTTTAAGGAACTTTTCTACTGCAACTTCATTTGCGGCATTTAATATAATTTGCTTATCCAATCCGGATTTTAGGGCAGAATATGCGTATTCCAAACAAGGAAACTTATTTAAATCAGGCTTTTCAAAAGTCAAATTCAATAACTTAAATAAGTCAACTCTTTCAATCGAGTTTTTTATCCTATTTGGAAAGTTTAAGGCATATGCTATTGGAATACGCATGTCTGTCGGACTTAAATTTGCCATAATGGTTCCGTCTTTAAACTGCACAGCGGAATGTACAATACTCTGACGGTGTACAACTACCTGTATATTTCTAGGATAGATATCAAATAACAGGGAAGCCTCAATTACCTCAAATCCTTTGTTCATCATTGTAGCAGAATCAACAGATACTTTCTTCCCCATTTTCCATGTAGGATGTTTTAAGACATCATCTACAGTAATATCTGTTGTCAAGTCTCTTGTTAAAAATGGACCACCAGAAGCTGTAAGAAGAATTTTGTCAATAGAGTTTTGAGATTCACCCTGTAAACACTGCATAATTGCACTATGTTCACTATCTATCGGAATTAGTTTACAATTATGCTTTTTTGCATGAGCAAGAATAAATCTACCTCCAGTGACTAAAACTTCTTTGTTTGCAAGAGCAACTTCCTTACCAGACATTATTAAGTTAAATGTCGGCTTTAATCCTGCAATTCCGACTAAAGCTGATACTGCTATGTCAAAATCATAAATTGATGAAATTTCATCTAACCCTTCATCACCGTAGTAAATTTCTTCCATCGACATTCTAGCATTTGGTAAATAAAATAATGAATTATATAAATCTATAGCATCTTCATGTCTCTGAATATATACATGCTTGGGGTGGAAATCTCTTATTTGATCATACAATAACGATGAATTTCTCCCTGCAACCAAAGTTACTACTTCAAATAAATTTGGATTATCCCGAATTACCTGAAGTGTGGACTGACCAATAGAACCAGTAGAACCGAAAATTGCTACTTTTTTTCTCATAAATTTAACCCTCCATTTAATTTAAGGTGACTACTAAAACAGATTAATAGCCTATATTGCATAAGTATCTTGAACATTGTACAAAATTTTTGGCAAAAAGTCAAGTTATGTAAATGATACAATTCACTCATAGAATATTAGTTTTTTAAAAGAACATATACAATATTCAATTAATTTTTTGTACGATTGTGTGTTGAAAGTAAAATTTAAAAAATCTATTGCCAAATTAAAGACTATGTGGTAAAATAGATAACAATATAGTTAAGCCAATAAAAAAGCAAAGTAAATTAATTAAAAATTACAAACAAGAGAAAATGGTCAAGGCTGGAAGCCATTTTGTAATAATTAATTGAAATTTCACTTTTTTGGTCATTCTCTGAAAATGAAAGTAGGAGAAAGCGGGTAAGCCCGTTAAAGCTGTAATGAGGTTAGTTATAATACATACTAATAAAATTAGGTGGTACCACGAATATTAAATCCATTTCGTCCTATATAATAGGATTAAATGGATTTTTTATCTATTAGGAAATAATATGAAACTTTAAGTTGCGCAACTCAAAGTGAAAATAAAATTTTATTTTTAAAAGAAAGTCATGCTGACTTTTCTAATAGATAAAATACATTGCACACAAATTTATTACATAAATTTGGCGCAGAACAAATTAATGGAAAGCCAAAGAAAAAAGTTAAACTGTTGCAAATTATAAGGCTTTCCTATTCAATAAAAAAAAGAAAGGAGAATTAGCATGAAAGAACAAATCGAAGAAATTAAAAAACTTTCAATGGAAGAGCTTGAAAAAGCACAAGATTTAAAAGTATTACAAGAAATCAAAGTAAAATACTTAGGAAAAAAAGGTGAATTAACACAAGTATTAAGAGGAATGGGAAAACTTTCTAATGAAGAAAGACCAGCAATAGGAAAACTTGTAAATGAAGTTAGAGATCTTTTAGAAGAAGAGTTTAATAAAAAAGAAGAAAAACTAAAATCAGAAGAATTACAAAAAAGATTAGAAACAGAAAATATAGATGTAACAGAACCAAGTAAAAAAACTGAATTAGGGTCAATTCACCCAATTACACAAATAATAAAAGAGGTTGAAGAAGTATTTTTAGGAATGGGATACCAAATAGCAGATGGTCCTGAGGTAGAAAAAACATTTTATAATTTCGACCAATTAAATGCCCCTGAAGACCATCCATCAAGGGATTTACAAGATACATTTTACATTACAGATGATATAATCTTAAGAAGCCAAACATCACCAGTTCAAGCAAGAGTAATGGAAAAACAAAAACCACCAATAAAAATAATATGCCCTGGAACAGTATATCGTTCAGATGCAGTAGATGCAACACATTCACCAGTATTCCATCAAGTAGAAGGACTGGTAGTAGATAAAGATATATCAATGACAGATTTAAAAGGAACACTAGAAATGTTTGCAAAAAAATGCCTTGGAGAAAATACCAAAATAAGATTTAGACCACACCATTTTCCATTTACAGAACCATCAGCAGAAGCAGATGTATCATGCTTTGTATGTGGCGGAAAAGGTTGCAAAGTATGCAAAGGAGAAGGGTGGATTGAATTACTAGGTTGTGGTATGGTACATCCAAATGTATTAAGAAATTGCGGAATAGATCCAAATGAATATTCAGGATTTGCATTTGGCTTTGGAGTTGAAAGAATTGCTATGGCAAAATTTGGAATAGAAGACTTGAGATTATTATATGAAAATGATGTTAGATTTTTGAAGCAATTTTAAACTTATACCAGTTGAAGGAAAATATATAGATAGGAGTGAATTAAATGAAAGCAAGTAGAGAATGGTTAGAAGAATATTCTAATATAGATATAGATACAATAAAACTAGGTGACATTTTGACTATGGCAGGTCAAAAAGTAGAAACAATAGATTTACGAGGTAATGACATAAAAAATGTTGTTGTTGGTAAAATCTTGGAAATAAAAAAACATGAAGACTCAGATCATCTACTAGTTACAAAAGTTGATATAGGAAAAGAAATATTGCAAATTGTAACAGGAGCACCTAATATTGAAGTCGGAGATATTGTGCCAATTGCAAAAAATGGAGCAGAGCTTCCTAATGGAATAAACATAAAAACAGGAATGTTAAGAGGGGTAGAATCTTGTGGCATGATGTGTTCTGTTGGAGAATTAAATATAGGTGTAGATGAATATCAAAATCAAATTGAAGATGGAATAATGATTTTAGAAAGAAAGGACAAAATTAAAGCTTTACCAAATATTAATTTAGAAGAGCATTTAGGAGAGGATATAGTAAAAGTTTTAGATTTAAAAGAAGAAGTTATAGATTTTGAAATTACTCCTAATAGACCTGATTGTCTATCAATTGAAGGACTAGGTAGAGAAACAGCAGTTGCACTAAACACAGATTTTAAAAACCCTAGAAAAGATATAGATGAAATATCTAAAAAAATTGAAGATAAAGATGAAATAGAAGGATTAAAAGTTGATATTGAAGCACCTGATTTATGTTATAGATATATAGCAAGAATGGTCAAAAATGTAAAAATAGGACCATCTCCAAAATGGATGGTTAAAAGATTAAAAGCTTGTGGAATGAGAAGTATTAACAACATAGTAGATATTACAAATTATGTAATGCTTGAAATGGGGCAACCAATGCATGCATTTGATATTGAGTCTATTGATGGAAAACATATAACAGTAAGAAGAGCTAAAAATGGAGAAAAAATAGTAACTTTAGATGAAACAGAAAGAACATTAGATGAAAACGATTTAGTTATTGCAGACAGTAAAAAGCCAGTGGCAATTGCAGGTGTTATGGGTGGACTTAATTCAGAAATTGAAAAAGATACAAAAACTGTAGTTTTTGAATCAGCAGTATTTTATGGAGGAAGTGTAAGAAAAACAGCAAAAAAAGTTGGACTAAGAACAGAAAGTTCTTCAAGATTTGAAAAAGGATTGTCTCCTGAAAATGCCTTAAGAGCTGTAAACAGGGCAGTACAATTGGTAGTAATGCTAGGAGCAGGGGAAGAAATTGAAGGAAAAATAGATAGATATCCTACAAAACAAAAAATAAATAAAATAAAATTAGAACCTGAAAAGATTAATAAATTATTAGGTACAAATTTAAGTAAAAAAGAAATGATAAATATTTTAGAAAAATTAGAAATAAAGATAGAAGATGATATAGCAGTTATACCATATTTTAGACAAGATATCGAACAAATGGCAGACCTAGCAGAAGAAATTGCAAGGTTTTATGGATATGATAAACTAGATACCACTTTAATAAAAGCAGAAACAACACTAGGAGTAAAAAATAAAGAGCAAAAAATAGAAGATAAAATTTTAGAAACATTACAAAATAATGGATTATCTGAAATTTACACATATGGCTTTATAAATGAAAAAGAATTAGACAAATCTAATATTTCAGAAGAACTAAAAAAACTTGCAATATGTATAAAAAATCCATTAAATGATGATTATAAATATATGAGACCATCTACAATACCAAGCATGTTAGCCACGATTACAACAAATATCAATAAGAAAAATAAAGAAGCAAAATTATTTGATATTTCAAGAAGATACCAAGATATTAATAAAAATATTGAAAAAGGAGAAGTGCCTGAAGAAGAAAAAATCTTAACAATTGGAATGTACGGAGAAAATTTAGATTTTTATGTAGTAAAAGGATTAATAGAAAATATATTAGAACAAATTTCCGTAAATAGATATGATATAGAAAAAGAAAAAAATAATATGTCTTATCATCCAGGTAGATGTGCAAATATAAAAGTTGGAAAAGATATTATAGCAACAATTGGTGAGGCACACCCAAAAGTATTAGCTAATTATGAAATTAATAAAAGAGTTTATTTAGCAGAACTAAATATTACAAAAGTAACCAAATATGCAAGAAATAATAAAAAATATGTAGAAGTGCCAAAATTCCCAGCAGTAGAAAGAGATATTGCAATTGTTGTAGATGAAAATATAGAAGTTGGTCAAATAGAAAAAGTAATCACAAAAAAAGCTAAAAAAATGCTTGAATCTATGGAACTATTTGATATATATAGAAACGAAAAAGTACTAGGAGAAAATAAAAAAAGTGTTGCATATGCACTTAAATTTAGAGATAAAAATAAAACATTATTAGATGAAGAAGTAAATAAAGTGATGGAGGGAATTGTTTCAGAATTAGAGAAAGATGTTGGAGCAGAACTTAGAAAATAATCTTATGATACAGTTCACTTGTAAAATTGCAAGTGAATTGTAACATTTTATATATCTTTTTAAATTTAAGTATTGATTTTTTTAAAAAGATAATATAATATAAAGAAAAATAACTTAGCAAAAGAAAGGGGAAAAGAAAATTGGATATAAGCCCAAAAGCATATTTTAAAAAAGTAGAAGAAATTCCAATTGAATATCTAGTAAAAAACAATATAAAAGTCGTTATTTTAGATGTAGACAATACTTTAATTGACTATACACAACAGCTTTCCCCAAATATCATTAAATGGGTAGAAAATGTAAAATTACAAAATATAAGATTATATATATTATCAAACACAAATAAACGTAGAAAAGTCGAGAAAGTAGCAGGAATATTAGATATACCATATAGATATTTTGGTATGAAACCATTAAAAATAGGATTTGAAAAAATACGAAAAAAACTAAACATAGAACCTCAAAATATAGCAGTAGTGGGAGACCAAGTATTTACAGATATTTTGGGAGGAAATAGATGCAATATGCATACAATTTTAATAGAACCAATAAATGAAAAAGATTATTGGTATACAGCATGGAAAAGACCTATAGAAAATAAAATAAAACAAAAAATGATAGACAGAGAAGAACGCTAAAGAAAATAATTGGAGGAAAAATATGTACATAAATGATATACACATAATATATTATGCAATAGCAGTAATAGCATCAATTTTTATAGCTCAAATAGTAGGTTGGGCAAACGAAAGATTACCAGAATACAAAAAAGTAATTTCTAAAGATTTTTTTAGAGAAAATAAAATGAAATTTAGACCACATTATATATTGATATTTTTAATAGCTATAATCTATGTAACTTTAATATATTTTTGTGGGATAAAAACTACATTAATTGCAAATTTAGATTTAATTAAATACCTAATAATTACACCAATACTAATATCAGCATTTATTATTGATTATAAACATCAAATAATACCAAACAGATTAAATTTACTCTTATTTGAAATAGGGCTAATATTTGCATTTTTATATGGACTTTCAGATGTAGCAATAAGTATAAATTTAGTACTTGGAATGTTTGCAGGAGCAGGAATATTCTTACTAATCACAGTTATTGGTGGGTTTATATATGGCAAAGAAGCAATGGGATTTGGTGATGTCAAACTAATGGGAGCATTAGGGCTATTATTTGGTTTATCTAATATAATCATTATAACTTTATTATCATTTTTAATAGGAGCAGTATTAAGTATTTTATTGCTTATAACAAGAATAAAAAAATCGAATGAATATATCCCATTTGGACCATTTATAGTATTAGGAACATTTATAAGTATGTATGTACCATTTGAAACAATAAAAGCTATTTTAATGCAGATTTTTACTTTAGGTTTATATAGAAATTAATTTTTAAAAGGAGCAAAACATGAACCCAAAATTACAATGGTTAAGAAATAAAATGAATAGTTTAGATATGCAAGGAATAATAATATCAAACCCAATAAATATAAGATATTTAACAAATATTGAAGCAGAAGGAACATTATTACTTACACGAAAAGAAAATATATATATTACAGATGGAAGATATATAGAACACGTACATAGTATATTAACACTTTTTGATGAAATAATAGTATATGATATTAATGATGTATCAAAAGATGACTATGAAAATTTTTTTATGTTTTGTGAAAATGTAGGATTTGAAGAGCATTACGTAACATATGCAATGTATAAAGAATATATGCACAAATACAAGATAAATAATTTAGTAGAAACAGAATATATAATAGAAAAACAAAGAATGATAAAAGATGAAGAAGAAATGCATAATATAACTAAAGCATGTAATATTACAGATGATTGCTTTAAATATATTTTGAAATATATAAAACCTGGAATGACAGAAAAGCAAATTGCAAAAGAAATAGAGGACTATTATAATAAATATGCAGATGGGATATCTTTTGAAACAATTGTTGCTTCAGGAGAAAATACATCAAAACCACATGCAGTACCTACAAATAGAAAGATTCAAAATGAAGATATTATTACAATTGACATGGGTTGCAAAGTAAATGGATATTGTTCAGACATGACAAGAACATTTTTTGTTGGAAAAATATTAGAAGAAGTAAAACCAATATATGACCTAGTTTTGAAAAACCAAATACAAACACTAAAAGATTATAAAGATGGAATGAGTACAAGATTAGTAAGTAAAATGGTAGAAAATGATTTTAGATTACACAATTATGATTTAATACATAGTTTAGGTCATGGAGTAGGATTAGAAATACATGAACCACCATATATAAGTTATAAAAATGATACATTATTAAAAGAAAATATGGTAGTTACAGATGAACCGGGAATCTATGTACCAGGAAAATTTGGAGTAAGAATAGAAGATACAGTACAAATTACAAAATTTGGATGTATAAATTTAACCAATTCTGAGAAAAATTATATTGTAATTTAAAAAAGTATTGATTTTTAAGCGATTTTGTAGTAAAATATGCAAGTAATAAGAATTTTGAAAGGAGAAATAAATATGGCAGGAGTTTACTCAGCAGGAGATTTTAGAAATGGAACAACATTTGAAATGGAAGGAAATGTATTTAGAGTAGTTGAATTTCAACATGTAAAACCAGGTAAGGGGTCTGCATTTGTTAGAACAAAATTAAAAAATGTTATAACAGGAGCAACACTTGAAAAAACATTTAATCCATCAGATAAATTTCCTGGAGCAGAAATAGAGAAAAAAGTTATGCAATACTTATATAATGATGGTGGATTATATTATTTTATGGACAATGTAACATATGATCAAATTCCATTAAATGAAGAACAATTAGGAGATTGCTTAAAATATTTAAAAGAAAATATGGAAGTAACAATACTTTCTTATAAAGGTAACATATTTGCAGTAGAACCACCAACATTTGTTGAGTTGGAAGTTACATATACAGAACCAGGATTTAGTGGAAATACAACAACAACTTCAGGAAAACCAGCAAAATTAGAAACAGGATTAGAATTACAAGTACCACTATTTGTAAATATTGGTGATGTATTAAAAATAGATACACGTACATGTGAATACATGGAAAGAGTGTAATTTTTAGAAAGGTAGATTGCAAATGGGTGTATTAAAAGATAATTATACAAGTTTTTTAGAAGACATTGAGAAAAATATAAAAAATAAAGAGGATCTTGAATATATTAAATTAAGATTTGCCGATTTTCTAAATGTAGTATTAAACCAAATGGATCATATAATGAACTATAAGGAATCAGAAGTAGAAAATTTAGAAAAAAAGCACAAAGAATTAGAAAATAGACTAGAAAAAATTGAAACCATTGTAGAAAACATAGAAAAAGACATATATTCAGATGATGGGTTTGATTTTGAAATTGTTTGCCCATATTGTAATTATGAATTTGTAATAGATGTAGATGAAAATAAAACTGAAGTCCAATGTCCTGAATGTAATAACATAATTGAACTTGATTGGTCAGGCGAATTAGATGATGAAATACAAGGTTGTCATGGAGAATGTCCATCTTGTAGTGGATGTAATGGTGAAGAAGAAGACGACGAAAGTGAAGACAATGAAGATGATATGTAATTAATAAAACTTTCCCCTATTTAAAACAGTTGTAAATGGAAAAAATAATCCATTCAGAACTGTATTAAATGGGGGAAAAATAATATGCTAAAAAAATGTCATCGGATCTTGATATTTATCATCAACTCTAAAACCAATATGCAAATGAGAGCCTGTAGTTGCACCATTTGTAGGATTACCATTGCTATCCTTATATGGATTCCATGGAACATTATAAACATTTTTAGGACCAACATAACCTATAACTTGACCTTGTTTAACAATATCTCCAACAGAAACAATGAAACTTGAATCAACATGGCAATATGTAACTTTATAATTATCAAAAGAAAGAGTGATTGTAAAACCACCTGCACCTAGGAAATTTGTAAAAGTTATTTCACCATCATGGATTGCAATTAACTTAGTCCCCTGTGGAGCAGGAATATCACAACCATAATGAAAACTAGAAGCTCCACCAGTTGGTGCTTGTCTTTTTCCATATGGCGAACTAATCTTAGTATATCCAGGTATAGGCCAAATAAACCCATATTTGTTAGGATTTAAATTAATAATTTCACTATCATTTATATTTTGATTTATATCATTACATTGAATTATTGGAATAAAAAAAATTGAAATAAATATAAGAAATAAAATAAAAATGAAGCATATTTTTGCAAAAAGCTTTTGTATAATAATCACCTGCTTAAAAAAATAGTACTTGGCAGGGGTAGAAGGACTCGAACCCTCACAGGCGGTTTTGGAGACCGATGTGCTACCATTAACACTATACCCCTATCACATAAGTACTTTTATATCTTAGCACATTTTTTTTGCTTTTTCAAGAGATTTATAGAAATATTTTTTAAAATATTAGTTATATAAATCTTTCTCATATAAATCTTCGATATATACATCTTTTTCTTCAAAATTATCAATAAACCCAACCTTTGCAACATGTTGATTAACACCTTGAATCCATACAGGTCTTTCATTGTAAAAAATATCTGATTTTTCCTTATTATCTAAAATATAGTGAACTCTTTTTAAATCCATATCATAACCTCCAATTATATATTTCCTATAAAAAATTATATCCATTTTTTTCAAAAAAATTCCAAAACTGTAAAAAAGTTCTTTAAAGAGAAAAATAATATAGAATAAAAAAATAAAAAAAACAAAAAATAATAATGAGATTTTTTGAAAGGTGGTAATAATAATGAAAGTAAAAGATTGTATGACAGATAGTGTTTGTTGTGTTAAGCCAAATACTACAATAAGTGATGTCGCAAAATTGATGAACCAAAATCATATAGGTTCAATTCCAGTTTGTGATGATAATAATTGTTTATGCGGAATAGTAACAGATAGAGACATTTTATTAAGAGCTGTTGCATGTAACAAAGATAATAATACTACACCAGTTAGTGATGTTATGACATGTAATGTATGTACTTGCTCAGAAAATGATGAAATAAACAAGGCGGAAATGAAAATGTCTGAAAAACAAATAAAAAGATTACCAGTTTGTGATAACAATAATCATGTTATAGGAATATTAACTTTAGGAGATTTATGTCATAATGGATCAAAAATAGGAGAACATGAAATTGCTAAAACCATAGAAAATATATGTGATTGTAAAACAAATCAATAGATGAGTAAGATAAATTGTAATTATTCAAAAAAATTATAACTTTTATAACACAAATAAGGCGGATATTTTCGCCTTATTTTGCATATAATAAATTAAAGAAATTGGATCAATTACAAATTTATTACAATGTTTTGGAGTTTAGTATGATTATAGATATGTCCTATTGGACAAGGGTTTTAAAAAAAGTTATATATGTAATTTTAATATTAATAGGATTATGGGTAGCATTTAAATTATCTATTTTTTATATGCCCTTTTTAATAGCATTTATTATATATTTGATTATTGAGCCAGTAATCAAATGGATTATGAAAAAGACAAAGCTTACAAGAAGGGCAAGCTCAATAATAATATTTATAATAGTATCTTTAATAATAGTAGGAACATTAGCTTGGATAATAATTACATTATTTTCAGAAGCTTCAAATTTGTTGGAAGATTTGAATAGCTATATCGAAAAAGCATATTCAATATTTCAGGGACTTTTAAATAATGCTAATTTAGAAAAAATTAAGTTACCTGAAGAATTAAATACAGTATTACAAAATTCCACAGGAGATATTTTGGACACAGTATCTAGTTGGATAAGAAATTTTTTAAATGGATTAATAGAAGTAGTAACAGCCATACCTGAAATAGCAATTTATGTATCCATTACTGTTATTGCATTATATTTAATGTGTGTTGATAAAATTTATATAATAGATTTAATAGAACATCATTTACCTAGAACATGGGTCATGAGAGTGGGTAATCACTTTAGAGATTTAGTAAAAACATTAGGTGGATATTTAAAAGCAGAAGCAACACTTATTTTAGTTTCTTTTATAATATCTTTAATAGGTCTATATATACTTAAGTTTACAGGTTTTGCAATAGAATTCCCACTACTTATTGCATTAGGAATAGGGTTTGTAGATGCTCTGCCAATACTTGGGTCAGGGACTGTAATGATACCATGGGCAATTATATGTGGAATAAATGGAGATTTAAATTTGGGGATAGCAATAATAGTATTATTGATTATAATGTCTGTTGTAAGACAACTTTTAGAACCTAGATTAGTTAGTAAAAATATAGGAGTTCATCCAATTTTTACACTAATTGCCATGTATACAGGCTTCAAGTTCATAGGTATTATGGGAATGCTTGTTGGACCAATTGTGTTAATAATATTAAAAAATGTTTTTGGAACTTTAATAGATGGAGGAGTTATGAAAACAATATTAGGAAAAGATTAAGTTTAAAAATAATTACAATTTTGGCTACCAATATGTCAGGTATAGAAGAAAAGAAAACTTTTTAAATATCTTATCTACTTATAAAATTTTAAAGCCAGTACCATGAGGCACTGGCAATGTTATAAACTATTTATAAAAATTTTACTATACAAGTTGATACACTACTTCTACGCATTAGTTGCAGAAGGCTACATTATATATGTATTACTCCCACTCAATGGTTGCAGGTGGTTTAGAGGTTATATCATAAACTACACGGTTAACATGGTTAACTTCATTAACAATTCTAGAAGATACTTTTTCTAAAATATCATAAGGAATTTTACTCCATACACCTGTCATAAAATCTGTAGTTTCTACAGCACGTAAAGCAATTGTATAGTCATAAGTTCTTTCATCACCCATAACTCCCACAGATTTTAAGTTTGTCAAAACTGCAAAATATTGATTGATAGATTTGTGTAAACCAGCATTTGCAATTTCTTCTCTAAAGATACTATCTGCCTCTTTTAGAATATCTAATTTATCATTTGTAATATCTCCAATTACACGAATTGCAAGACCTGGACCAGGGAAAGGTTGCCTAAATACTAAGTTCTCAGGAATTCCAAGCTCTAAACCTGTTTTACGAACTTCATCTTTAAATAAATTTCTTAGAGGTTCAATTATTTCTTTAAAATCTACATGCTCAGGTAGTCCACCAACATTATGATGACTTTTTATTACAGAACTTTTACCAAGACCACTTTCAATTACATCTGGATAAATTGTACCTTGTACTAAAAAGTCAACTGCTCCAATTTTTTTAGCCTCTTCCTCAAATACACGAATAAATTCTTCACCAATAATTTTTCTTTTCTGTTCAGGATCTGTTACTCCTGCTAACTTTGATAAAAACCTATCTTGACAATTTACTCGAATTAGATTTATATCAAATTGTTCTTTAAATACTTTTTCTACTTCATCACCTTCATTTTTACGTAAAAGCCCATGATCTAAAAATATACATGTTAAATTATTTCCAGCAGCTTTACTTATTAATACAGCAGCCACAGAAGAATCTACACCACCAGATAACGCACATAGAACCTTTTTATCTCCAATTTTTTCTTTTAAAGTTTTAATACTATCTTCAACAAAAGATGACATTGTCCAATCTCCTGAACAATTACATATATTATATAAAAAGTTTTTGATAACTAATGTACCATTTACTGAATTATTTACTTCAGGGTGGAATTGAATACCATAAAGTTTTTTATTCTCATTTTCTATTGCAGCATTTGGACAAGAAGATGTATGCCCAATATTTTTAAAACCTTCAGGTAGAGATTCAACAAAATCTGTATGACTCATTAAAAATCCATTTGTAGAATCAAAACCTTGAAATAGTAAAGAAGTATTATCTATTGTAACATCTGTTGTCCCATATTCTCTTTTTCCAGCTCTTGCTACATTTCCGCCTAATATATGTGTCATTAATTGCATACCATAACAGATTCCTAAAACTGGGATTCCTAAATTGAATATTTCAGGATCACATTTAGGAGAATCTTCTCCATATACACTTGCTGGACCTCCAGTAAAAATAATGCCTTTTGGATTTTTTTCTTTAATTTTTTCTAAAGAAATATTAAAAGGCACAACTTCAGAATACACATTACATTCACGAACTCTACGAGCTATTAATTGATTATATTGTCCACCAAAGTCTAGGATTAGGATTGTTTCATTTTTTTCCATACTTTTACCTCCAAATAAAATATAATACAATTGTATCATATTTCGCCCAAGAAGTAAAGGATTTTGTCAAATACTACAATATATTGTAATACAATTGTAACTAAAATGTAATCAAAAAATAATGTGACAAAAAATGTCAGAAATAGCAAACTACGGATTTTCACATATTTAAACTTGTAAAAAATAATACAATTTCATCTTTTTTTGAGTTTGCAATAATTGAATTTAATAAAAAATATAGCAGAGGAAATAGTATATAAAGAAATTATTTACAAATAATAATAGAAAATCTATGAAAAGTATTCAAAAATAGTAAAATTTATGCTATACTATTTATAGTATAGAAAAGAGAGGTGTAT
>CALXHD010000032.1 GCA_944388015.1 uncultured Clostridia bacterium
GCCAACCATTTCACTTTCATCTTCTAAAGTACATCTGGTCATCATTCCATTTATACATTCCAAATTATCATTAGTAAGTTCCTTAATATCAGATATTTCTCCATTTTGTTTATAAAATATAATTATATTATTCATATATTCTTTCCTTATAATTAATATTCTCTTACGAAATATTCGTTAAATATTTTTATTTTAATATCCATAATCAGCTTCTAATCCATTTTGTTCTCTGTAAATTCCCTTAACTAAATATTTAATAATACTTCTCATCTCATAAGTAGGACCTATCGAATAATCATCATAATGCATACCATTTGCAGTAAAATCTTTTAAATGTATTAGATATGAATTTCCATCGGAAATTTTATCTATTGAATATGACAATTCAAAATAACTTAAAAATAATACATCACAGATACTTTTACATTTATCCACATTATCTGCTTTTATAAATGCATAATCTCCTTGTAATTCTTCATAAGCAGTTAACTGCTGTTTTATATCTGCAAAATAAACTTTATCTCCATTACTTTTAGTTATATATTTATTGTCATTATTATATGTTTCTATTTTATTTTTTGGAATTATCTCATCTGTCCATTCATCATATTTTATATTGTCACTAAAGCCATTATATCCATATTGTTGATACTCATTGTCTAAATCTCCATTTACAAAGAAAATAACCACTCCAAAAATAATTATTCCTATTAAAATTACCCATCTTAATTTATATAATATATACATTCCACCTATTTGAGATAAAATATCATCATTTTTTGACATACATAAAATCCCCTTTTACTAATTTAGTATCTGCTTTTCAATATAACACTTATTCTATTCCCAATGCTTTATATACTGCTTCTTCAGGCGTATTATAAAACGATATGTTAAATTTTGAAAATAAATCACTTGGTACTGAAGAAATATCTGCTGCTGATGACATTGGAAGTAATATTCTTTTTGCTCCTGAATCAAAGCAAACTTGTAATGTATTTGCCAATTCTTCAACTTTTCCTATTGTACCACCAATACTCATACTACCTAATATTACTAAATTTCCTAACATAGATTTCTTTAAAGCACAACTACATAATGCCACAAATGTAGCTAGTGAAATGTCTTTTGAAGCACCAACACCTTGTAAATCCTCTATATGTAATAAATAATCTATATTTTCAGTTTGAATACTAGCACTAATACTCTTTTTATTTGCCTTAAAATAATTATATGCTGTGTTTATAGATTCTTTTGATTCTCTATCAGTTCCAATTCCGGAAATAGATAATTTACCATGTCCATTTGAGGATTCAACTTCAATCTTATAAGTTCCTATCATTCCAGAATTTCCTCTACCTACAAAGTAAGTATGACCTGCTTTTAATAGTCCATCTGGTATTAGTTTTCCACCACCGTTCTCTGGTACAGATACAAAATTTTCTTCCATTGTATCTAAATCAATATACGAGAAATGAACATCATAGAATTCCATTCCACCTATTTTCTTTAATTGCTCTTTTACACGTCTTCTACCTACTAAGGCATATTTAAGTATTTCTTCTAAATCTTCTTTTGCAAATTCTCCGTTTGGATATAATAATTTAACTAACCCAGATACTGTTTTTCTAACAGCGATTACATCTCTTTGATTCAAGTTGTTTCCTAATTTAAAGTATTTATCTAATGAATCGGAGAATGTTCTCTTTCTCATTTCTCTAAAATATTCTGATAAATAATCAGTAATAAACCCATATTCATCAGTTATTAGTTCTGGTCGCATTTTAGGTATTTCCCAACCCGGTAAATAAAAATGTATTCTATCAAAGAAAGCGGAATCAGTAGCAATTTCTTTTGGAAAAGGCTCAAATAAATGTGATGTTTTTAGTAAGACTTCTACACTTTGATTTATATTACCAACAAAGACCATAGAAGCATTAGCATTTTTTTCTTCCTTTCCTCTTGCAAAAGATCCAGAAGCCATATAATCTTTCATTATTTGAATTCCATCTTTATCTTTAAAGGTTATACCAGCAACTTCATCAAATGCTACACAGTCCCACATTCCAACAAGTCCTATTTTCTTTTGACTCATATTGTAGAATAAATTAGCAACAGTTGTTTGTCCACCAGATACTAAAATACTATTTGGAGATATTTCTTTGTAAATATGCGATTTTCCTGTCCCTCTGGGACCTAATTCGCATAAGTTATAATTATTTTCTACAAGAGGTACGGCTCTTTCAATAAAGTGCCATTTTTGAATATCAGTAAGTCTTGTAGGCTCTATTCCCATTGAACGAATTAGTATATCTATCCATTCTTCTTTTGTGAAATGTCTTCTTCCATCAAATATTTGTGTTAAATCCATATTAGGAAGTTGTATAGGATCTAGGGCTGCTACCTTAAATGGCATTCTATGTCTATCTTGATCATCAAAGTTATAACTTACTTTTATAATACACCATATACCACCCACAAGTAATTTTTCATATTGTTTGACTATTTCATCATCAATTAAGGCATCTTTTATACCTAAGTTAGAAAATTCTGCTTGATATAAATCCAATTTTTCATTTAATCGTACTGTTACTTTATCAATTACAGTATATATACCTCTTTCTTTTATTTTAGACTTAATCTTTTCTGCTTCATCTGGTCTAACAAAATTATCTGCCAAAATGCGTTTTACTGTTTCAACTCCATCTTCAATGGCACTTTCATCATTAGTCGCACAGTACATACCCAATAAGTATTCAAGAACATATACAGGCACATTTGCCCCCTCTTTAATTTTTTTAGTCAAATCTTTTCTTACTACTTTTCCTGCGAAATAATGATTTAACTTTTCGTTAAGTTCTTCCACTACTGCACCTCCTAAAAATCAAAATTATTAACTATTGCTATATCTATATAGAATTTTATTTTATCTTTTATAATGCCTGTTTCTTCATCAATTATTACTAAATAATATGGCTCATTTTTATCGTATTTTATATTTTTAAATACAAACTTTTCTCTAAAAAACCTATCTTTAACTTCTGTATTTTCATAATTAGCTATTATAGTACACTCATCAGATATTTTATTTTCATCTTTATCTTCAAAATGTAATAAATATCTACAAGGTTTATTATTTTCATCTATATTTGAGTCCTGCAAAAATTCTAAATACGTAATAGCATTTGTTATCTTTGTTGATAATCCACTATAAGTAATACCTACTTTTTTACTTTCTTCCGTAGTTCTAGTAGATTTAAAATCTATAACAGGAATTATTATTTCGTGAGGTAATATTCCACCGTGAACATAGTTTATTCCTGTTCCTTGTCTTGCAAAGATAATATTACCTTTTGGGATATTAACATATCCACTATTTTCTCCAAACAAATAGTCAAGACTTATTGACAAAATACCTTCTTCATCAACAATACTGTCTGAATAAGAATATCTTGTTTTTTGTTTTGTTGAATTGGTAGTTTTGCTTGTCTTTTCATAACTTTCAATTCTTCCTCTTTTATAAAAGAATCCGTGATCAGCAGTTATAAAAGCATTTATACCACTAAATGTAGTGTGTAAATCTTTTACTAATCTTTCTAGTTCATTTATTGCTTTATCACAAGCAGTAAATACTTCATTTTCATTATGTTCTCCTGCATTGTCTATGGTATCGTGATAAATATAAACAACTTTTTTGCCAGAAAATAATTTTTTCCATTCTAATTTTGTCATCTCATATAAATCATCATATTTTATTGCAATAGAATCTGGATTTTCTTTTTGTAATAATATTTCTCTATCTTTAATACTGCTAGATACTTGTCCATCTACCAAAATATCATCACTATCTTTTATCCTTGATAGTTCTTTATTTGGTAATAGTGAAGCCATACCCAATTTTGTATAAGATGGTACTAATCCTTGCATATAAGTAATATCTGATTTACTTGCAAATTGTTTTAATTTTTCATTAAGTTCTTTTGCACATTCATATCTAAATGCGTCAGAAATTATTACAATTATTCTATCTTTTTTATCATTAAATGGCTTAATATAGTTTTTATAGAAATTTTTTTGTAACACCATACGATTAGAATCATATCTACTCATATTTTCTATCATATCGCTCCATTTAATAGATAGTTCACTCATAAAATTATTCACATAAATGTTTTCTATTTTATTTTTTAAACTAATAAACAAATCTCTATTTTCAATATTATCAAAAAAGAAATACACTTTTCTATACAAAGTATCAACTTCACTAAAATTATCTGCATAATCTTTTGCAAATTTATCCATATCAACAATTTTAATTGAATCTTCTATTGAATTTATTTTTCTAAAAAATGCTATTGCAACTTTTAATAAATTATATTCATTACTTAATTTTTCAAACCAATATTTATTTTCTCTTGTATCAATGTAATTTTTATATATATCATATTCGCCTATTCCATCAAATAATTTATCAACTACATATTTTATTATATATTTGTCTATACTTTCAAACGCGTCACTTAAAATATAATTCTCTATATCCATTGAATTAAGTAATTCATCAATTCCAAATTCTTTTTCAACTTCTTTTGATAGTTTTTCAAAGCATTCTTTTGTTATTTTATCTCTCATCAAATTATTGATAAATACTGATACATTTGTTGCTTTATCAGTAAGTAAATATTTGCTATATCTACTTACTTTTTTAATATCTTTTAAAGTTGTTGCAAAATATGTAAATATCAATGATTTATATACTTCCGGTAATTCTTCTGAAGAACTTATACTTGTACCAAATGTATTATTAAACAGACTTAGTATAAATTCTTCACTACCAAACTTAAATAATTCTTCATATCTTTTTTGATCTTCATAATAACATTTAAGTATTTCTTTTAATATTTCATCTTCATTTATAGATTTAATGTTAAGTAAAATAGCAGTAATAATCAAATCAATATTATCATTATCTTTTTCTTCAATATCAAAATTTTTAAACTCATTTTCTCTTTTTTTGTTACCAAAGAATTTTGCATATTTATTTATAATATTTCTACAATCTTCTGTTAATCCTAGATTCTTTAATCTCATTGTTGTAGAATCTGGATTGAACAATAAATCACTATTAGCTGTTTCTAAATCTAATAAATCATTATCTATTCCTTTTTTTCTTTCAAATGGAAGATAGATAATAATATTTTTATTTAGTTCTTCTTTTTCAATATGGTATCTAATCCAAAAACTATTATTATCATACTTAATAATTTCTGTATTATCTAATTCAAGTTCATTTATAAAATCTGCATAATCTTGTTTTGGATCATACCAGAAAATTATCTTTCTAGTTCTTTTTCTTTCAGTATCTCTTGAAAAAGCACCGTTTAAAGTATCTTTTAATAGTTCTAATACTTCCTCAAACATAATCTATCCTCCTATTTAATTTTTGCTAGTATATCTTTAAATTTTTCGTAATTTACTTTTACTCCATCATCTAAATCAATACTTATCCTTTGATTTGCAATATGTGCTATTTTTTCATCATATTCTTTTATTTCTTGTAATTTAGCATTTAAGTCTGCTTGCCTTTTTTGTGCTTCTTTTTTATCAGTCATTGATAATTCAGTAGTAAGTTTATAATTTATATCAGATAATAGTTTCTCATAAGTTGTTTGCATTCTGTGTAAATAATCCAATCTGATTTTAGGCACTAAATTCTCATTATATCTGTGCATATAAATTAGTGCCTTAAATCCATTTTTCTTCCCACTATCAAATAGCCAGTATATAGGTTTTTTTTGATATATTTTAACGTGATCATTAAAGAAATCATTTACAAAATATCTTCTAATAGTATCTTCATTTGTTTCAGTCCCTTTTTTACCTAATGTTTCTGCAATAAAATCAAGGTTTTCATTTAATGTTTCTTCGCCATAAACAACACTTATAAACTTTTTAAATCTTTCAACAATGTCATCTCCAAAATATGCTTCATCGGTTATAGGAATAACATTATCATTATCAACCTCAAATGATAAATCTATTTCTTTTCCATTATCATTTAGAACAGTATAGTTTGCTAGACTAACACCTGCCCATCCACCATTTTCTCTTTTATACTTTTTATATACTTTATCAAAATCTCCACCTGCATATATTAAGCCGTCTTTATCAAGTGAATATCTACCAAACATACAACCAACTGCATAACTAATTAAGGATTTAATTTCTCGTTCTTGATCTGCTTTTCTAATAGTCACATCTTTATCTTCTTCCTCTGGTGTTAATTCATCTTGAAGTCCATAAATATCAATAAATATTTTATTTAATTCTTCTTCATTTTTCTTTAAAGTATTAAATTGTTTTTCTGTATATTCTTCCCATTTTCTAAAAGAATCAGATATTCTTGCATTCATTGGCAACTCATCAGCAATAAAACATTCCTCTCCATAATTGTTTTTTACTATTTTTAAATGTGTTGGAGGAACTTCAACATTTGAATCGTGTAATCCGGGCATAGAATCTACAAATTCTAATAAAGAATGCTTTTTGAAATCCCAACTTGTTTCAAATGAGTCCCAATCTTCTTTGGATATTTCTATATTGCTCTCTACTAATTTTTCAATACTATCTTTATAATCTGTATTATTTATAATTGGTATTTTTGAAATATCTCCTACTTGATAATTCAATGTAGGTGCTATAAACTTCATTATATTATTTATTATTTTCGTATTATTTAGCCCTAAAATATATAAAAACATATCTTCATCCGGAAAACAACTCATTCCCGCTATATCAAAAATATGACCATACGGTTTAAATCTAAATGCAATACTACCAGAACTTATTAATGACCAAGAAATAGACTTTCTAAAATAATATTCTAGATTTTGTGGTCTTGACCTTAACTTTCCATTTTCATCTTTAAAATTTTTAATTTCAAAACCATCATTTTCCCAATTAACAACATAATCATTATTTCCATACCATTTTCTAAATGCTCCACCTTTATTGTATGGAAACCATTTCAAGTTTGAAGATTTTGCTTCATCAGCTGATGACGAAGACAACTTTTCATCGATAACATTAACTTCGTACCATAATCTTAAAAATCTATTATTGTCAGCAGTTGCTAAACCTTGTCTTATTGGAATTATTTTTCCTAATTCTGTACCTTCACTAAATACTCTTAATATTTCTTTACTTGCCCAATAAGCAAACGGCTTACCCGGTATCTTATTAAAATTAGATTGTTCCGTTTCAAACTTAACCTGCAATAATCCACTTTCTTCGGTATCCATTTTTATATTCGTTTCTTCTACTTCTACAATTTCATCTACATTTTTAGTGTTTTTGTAATTATCAAAATCAAATTTATAATTTATATTATCCTTTGCAGATAAATACATATTTTCAATATCTTTCACATCAATATATTGAAATGTTCTTTTATTTAATCTAAAATAACTTCCACAATAATCACTATTTACTTCTTTTTTTATTACAAAAGAAGCCGAGCCAAAATCAATTCCAAATATTCCTCTACCCATATGTAATAAACTAATAATACTATTTTTATTTATCAAGTCATCTCTTACTTGTTCAAAAGAAGATATAAATAAAAATGTAGGTTGAGTAATCATTGCATAATAGCCACTGTTTTTTGTAAGTTGGTATACTTGTTTTATGAATGCTGAAAACATATCAGTTTTATAATCATAATAATTATCTCTCACATAATTTGCTAATTTGATATCCATTCCTCTATTTCCCATATATGGGGGATTAGTAACCACAACGTCATACTTATCTGAAAGAATTTCTGCACATTTTATCATAGGTAATAGTCTTTGCAATTCTATTCCAAAAATCGTTTTATTATTATTTATTTCTTTTTTTAATTCTGTGTAATCTTTTTCTTCTAAAATTAATAATGAACCGATTTCCTTAGCGTCCTTAAATTTTTCTATTAAGTAAGTAGCATTCTCTTTATTTTCATAATTAATGTTTTCAATAATATTTGAACTTAATTGATTAGATTCTTGAATACTCAGTATATTCATATCTTTTATGACATTTTTATTAAAAATATTTTTATCAATTTCTCTGGCTTTTAATAAAATTGTTAAAATTGCTAATTGACCTGCTCTATCATCTATGTCTAATCCATAAATATTATTAGACAATATCATCTCTGGTATATCTTTTTTATTAAATCCTTTTTCTAAATATATATAATAAAATACTTCAAAAGCATATACCAAAATATGTCCGCTTCCACAACAAGGATCAAGAAATTTAATATCTCTTATGTCTTTATTAGGCTCTAATTCATTTCTGTTTTTCACATAATATTTTAATTTTTTTCTAAATTCCTTTGACATATATCTTCCTAATGTGTTTTCTACCATATATTTTACAATCCAATCAGGCGTAAATATTTGTGTAGCAGATGGTATATTTTCTTTTTTTATTTTAATATTTTTCTTTAAATCCGCAAAAACTTCATCTTTTTTTTCAGAAATGTAATATTGATATAACCAGCCTATAATTTCTACTTGCTTGAAGTTGTTTTCTGGTACTTCATTTATAACTTTCGCAACAAATCCTGTATCATTTAATAAATTATCTGGTATTAAAATATCAATATAATCAGTAACTCCATCAAATACCTGTGGTATTACTCTACCAAGTTTTTTACAAACTAATAATAAAACATATTTAAACTTTTCATTATCATCTTTTAATTCAGCATATTTTTCTTTTTTTAAATCTATATCTAAATCTGGATTCATTAAATTAGTAAACTTTAATATTTCTGGATCCGGAGTATTATCTTTTGATGATAATACTCTGATTCCTAAACTCTGATTATCTCTTGTTAGTGGTAGCATATCATTGATTTCCATATATCTAATAGCGATTATTCTATTAAACCAAGTATATGCTGCTTCCTCTATTACTTGTTCAAGAGATAATTCTTTAATTCTTTTAATTAAAAGTTCACGTTTTTTGTATTCTTCTTGTGTCAAACTTAAAGAATGTTTTTCATTAGATAAAATGTATAATTCTCCCTTTTGTTCATTTTTAAATTCTTCATTAACATAAAAGGTATTTACTTTATTTTTTATTTTCTCCATTAAATCTTGTCTTGATTCAATAGCAAACTTTTTTAATATGGCTTTATCCATTATTTACCTCCAAATATTTTTTCTTCATAATCCCCACAATAGTCCACATTTTCAATTATTAAATATGTATTTTCAACTCTATAATTTATCGTTTCTTTATTTGACCCTAAGCAATTATCATTACCCATTTTCATATTATTTGCTTTAATTAAATTTCCGCTAAATCTTCCTGTTGTTACTACACCATTTGCATTAATAAAACTTATGTTAGCCATAATATCAATAAATTGACTATTTAATAAATGCTGTTTTATATTATTCATCTGCTCATTACTTATCAATGCTCTACTTGAAAATGCCACAATACCATCGTTCATCATTGTTAATGGTTTATATTCCTTTTTGTAACCTGACAAATTTATAATTTCTTTATAAACCTTTCTGTTATCTTTCACTTCAGAATCATATGATATTCCCACATTATTCAATATTACAGCCGTTGGATAATTATCATTTAAATTTTTAAATTTAAATTCGATATCAAAATAATTTGCTCCATTAACTTTTACATTTTTGCCAATTAAAACATTTTGAGTTTGGTCTAAAATTCCAGTTAAAATAGAATCAATTGCAATTCTTAAAGTTAGTGGATTATCTGTAAAAGTCAAGTAAGAATACCCTTTCCTTTTTCTATCATCTATATCTCTTTTCCTATTTTCTTCTTGTTCATTTTTTATTGTAAAATATATTCCTATATATGTACTCAATCCTCCAATTAATCCTCCAACTATTGCACCAATAATTCCAAACCAATCATATTGACTTGTTAATTGATTGAATGGGAAAATTTTTCTTATATTAATATAGTCTAAAAATACAATTACCAACATCAAAATAGATATAATAACAAGGAAGATTTTTATTATTTTTGTTATACTTTTATTTTTACTCATTGAATATTACTCCTATCTGATTGTCAAGTTATTATTCTTTTCAAATTCTTTTAATAGTTTTTCTTTTAGTTCTTCTACATATTTATCAATATCTTCTTTTGAGTTGATTTCATAAGAGCGATTCATTAAACTATCGGTTCTTATTATTGTTCTTCTAATAATTTTTTCTTCTTTTACCTCTCCTGTTTCATCTGTTGCATTTTTCTTGCTCTTTTCGTATTCTAATGTGTTAATAAATCTATCTTTTAATTGGTCTATTCTTGTTTGTTGAGCAAATATATCTTTTAATTCGTTAGATCTTTCTAATGTACTAATAACGCTTTTGCAAGTGTCAATATATGACTTACCAAATTCTGTATCAATTTCTGCATTATTTACTTCATTTTCTATATATTCAATAGTATCGTTTATCATTTTTATAATAGGCTCTGATTTAACATCATACATATTAGTTAATATATCTATTAAATCTTTTCTTAATGTTGGTAATTCGTGTATATCGCTATATGGCTCTTTTGAAGTAAGAATAGAAACCATTTTATTAACGACATTTAACAGTTCATCAGTTTTATCAGCATAGTCTTTATTATTGTCATATATAGTGATTATTTTTCTTGCTTCATCAAATTGTTCTTTTTGCGTTCCATTAAAGAAATCTAATACCATTTCTATTTTTGGTGCTAATGCTATAAATTCATCTTTAAAGTTTGATACTTCCTTGAAGAACTCACCAACATCTCTTATTTTTAATAATCTTTCGATTAGATTAGTTGCTTCATCTTTGACGTCTTGTCCCGGATATTGATAATTGCTACCAGAAACATAATAATATCCCGCTATTTTATTTAACTTATTTAATGTATTTTGAAGACAGTCATTTTTAAAATCTTCAACCATACCATCTTCATCATCTCTTAAATTGATAACATTAAAAGCATTTCTTGCAACTGATTTTAAATCATTTATTAAATTTATATCAATTTTTTGTCTAATCTTAATTATTGTCCTGTCATAGTAATCTCTTTTTAAAATTTTTGTTAATGTATCTTCTGAAGTTATATTTTGAACTTCATTATTATAAATTAAAGACACCACTTCATCTTTTAATAATCTTGTCAATAAATATAATATATCTTCATCCAAAAATCCATAAGGGGCTGTTCCAAAGTCTTGCAATAAAGTTCTTATTGTTATTGGCATACCAAACGCATTTTTTTCTTCGCAATACTCTTTCATTGCGTCATAAGCCTTTTGATTTACAAATGCTACTTCATTTCCAAGCATATTTTGTCTATTTTCGTGGAATAAGTCTTTTATATCTTGTGTGCTAAAATTATGCTTTATATACGAGAATTTTGTATAAATATTATTTATTAAAATCTCTAATGCTTCATTAACTCTTGATTTTACTTCTTTTGAATTTATATTTTGTCTATCCCCTGCAATAATAATTTCAGCTTCATTTAGTTCTTCTTTAATATTTTCTTTAACTCTTATTTCTGCATTTTCTATTTCTCTTTGTTTTGCTCTAATTATATCTTCAACTTGTTGGGTTTGATATATTCCACTTTTACTTCTTCTATATTCTTCTACTTGTAAATAATTTGTTATTTCATCATAGATTAAAGTTGAAATTTCAAGTTTTATGAATACATATTTATTTTCTCTTGCTGATTGCATAAGAATTTCTGTATCATCTTTTTCTGGGGATGTAGTTACAACTTTTATTCCTATTTCATATTCTTGTGAATATTTAATATTGTCTATGTATTTAGTAAGTGGAAAATTCTTATTTTTATATGTAAACTTACTATCAGTTAATATATAATCAAATACAATTCTTTTCAAATAATCTGTAATTCTATTTTGATCAATTACTATCTGTTTGATTTCTCTATTTATTTCTTGTTCTTCATCTGTTAAGAATTTGTATTCATCATTGTTTCTTTGAATTAAAGTTTGAGCCTCTAATCTTCTTAATGAATCTGCTATTTCTTTCTTAATTGTAATTTTATCATCTTTAATATTTGACACATATAATGTTGATAAATTATCAATGTTAGCAGGTATTTCTTTTATGTTTTTTAGCATAAACAACATTTTTAATACTTTAATATCAATTTTTTTTAATTCTCCACTTTTCACAGTATCAATAGCATTATTTATTACTATTTTTACTTGATGTTCTAAAAATTGTTCAATAGTATCATAAAAAGCATAAAATGGAATAAGAGTTCCTACTTCACTATCTCCGAATCTTTTTGCAGTTTCTTGAAATGCACCTAATAATGATCTTTCTCCACTTGATAAGTGTTTTCCTGCATATCCGTGTTTTCTTATATCCGTAAATACATCTTGTAATAACTTAAATTGATATGGAATAAATGGATATGTTTCTGCAAAATCTTCACTATCTCCATATACTTTTTGGTAAGTTGCGTTTTTAAATGTTAATAAATTTCTTATGATAGATTCTTCTTTATCATAAATCATTTTTAGACTTGTTTTTGCTTCATCTGTTTTATCAAGAATTCTTTTCTTGATTACCTCATCTATATCAGAACTTGATAGAGAAAGTTTTGTATCAAATCTACCTTGAATCTTTGAAAAATCATTACCTTGAACTTTTACAACGTCATCTATTGCTTCTTGGCTTGTTACAATAACCCAAGCCTTTCCACCACACTCTAACCCTAAATCTTCAACTATTGTTTGTAGATTTAACATTAAACCTCTATCATCCCCAATATATTGTCCAATTTCATCTACTAAAAATACAACGTGATGATTATTACCTTTTGATTTAATATAATCTCTAACTCTTTCGGCAAACTTCTCTACTGATAATGTATAATTTTTTTCTGTTCTTTCTACTATGTTTCTTGCTTCTTCTACTGATTTACCTAAAACCTCTGCGTAAGCATTAGCAAATTCGTCTTCTACAAATTGAATACCATCTCTCATTTCTTCCCAAGTTGCATTTGCATTTCTTTGAAAAGCATTTTTAAATTCATCATATTTTCCTTGATTGATAATATATCTTTCAATTTCTGCAACAAAAGGTGTAATAGAAAGTCCCATTTTCTCATTAAATACTTTTTCAAACACATCAAGTATCTTATCCTTTGTTCCATTACTGTTTTCTGTTTTTGAATCAATATTAAATAATATTACATCTGTTGGTATGCTACCTGCCCTTTTTATATCTGCAAGTAACATTTTATCATCTATTTTGTCATCAAAGTAATCTACTGCTGATTTTCCATTAACAATTTTATTTTCTAGTAAATAAGATATTATTTTTAAGAAATGAGATTTACCACTTCCAAAGAAGCCAGAAATCCATACACCCATTTTTTCTGTATTACCATTTATTCCTGCATTATATGTTTCAAAAAAACTATGAAAATGTTTTAATAATTCATCTGTCACAACATATTCTTCAAGTTCTTGGCTAACATAGCTTTCATCATCTACTTTAATTACTCCTTGTATTTCTCTTTCAATATCCTTAGCATATAATTTTTTCAAATTCTCCATTTATTACTCCTCCTACTTTCTTCCAACAAATTGGAATGCTCTATAATAATTATCATTTTCTAATTTATTAAATAATTTAAAACTTTGTCCATTATAACTTCCCGGATAAAACATTATTAAAGGATTATTAGTTATTACACTATGTAAATTATTCAAA
This sequence comes from uncultured Clostridia bacterium, assembly GCA_944388015.1. Classification (GTDB taxonomy): domain Bacteria; phylum Bacillota; class Clostridia; order TANB77; family CAG-508; genus CAG-269. The sequence goes on from CALXHD010000032.1 coordinate 13,782, forward strand.
ATTGTGTGACCTCTTACTATTCCATAACATTTTCCTATACCAGTTATTATAATAATTTGTTCTGGCTCCACTTCACTTTTAATTTTCTTTACTATCAAATCATTTCCCGATCCTATTCCAACTGTTTTTGAAATAATAGTATTTAAGTATTTAGCACCTTTTTTCTTTTCATATTCAAAACATTTTTCTAAAAATCCTTTTTCTTTAAGAATATCTATAATAATATCGTATATATCGAATACTTTTATATTTAATTTTGTTCTTTTTAATAAATAATTTTCTAAATATTCTCTTACAATATATTCATCTTCTGGATCATAATCGAAAACGTGAAAGTTTATTTCATTTCCAAGTCCATTGGATTCAAATAATTCCTTACTGCTCAATTTATTTGTCATTTCTTGTAATCTTGTATTTATATTTTTCATAAAAGACCTCCTATTGCTTTGGCATATTCCATATCGCCTTTTTTATCTAGCATACTTATATATTTTTCCTTTAATAATGGTCTTACTATCTTAAACCTGTTTTTTTCTTTAATAACTAATCCCGAATCTTGTAATATTTTCATTATTACTTGTTTTAATTTTGCAGCCGTTGATTCAGTGCGTTCTCTTAAAGTATTACTTAATATGCATTTTTCTTCATACCAATTATCAATATCAAATTTTTCTATATAATCCTTTCGCATAAGTAATTTGTCTTTATATACTTCAACAACAAAATCTCTTACTAATCTATCAGTTTTCATAATAGTATATAGTAATATATATTTGCTTGTTTCGATATCTGTATGAACAAACTCATCTAGCATTTCACTATCCATAACATTAAGTCTTCTAAATATTGGAGAATTAACACGCACAACACTTTTTGATGATTTATACTTTATTAAATTTTCCTCTACATTTTTTCTTTTCAATTCCTCTGGGCTTATTCCGTCTAATAAATATTGAGCAATTATTTTAGTTTCATTATACAAAAATGGTTCGGCAGTCAACTTTGCACTATAGTCTTCCATCATTTCCTCCTCTTTTAAAGAATAACAATTTAGTAGTATTATAACACATTATGATATTTTTTGATATATTTTAAGGAAATTTTGTGTAAAATTCGCAAACTTTTTGGTCGTTTTTAAAAATTATTCTCAATTTGTATGTATTTTTTATTTTAATATATTCAAATTTTAACTTCTTCCAAAAAACTCATCATAAATATATCCTCTTTCAATATATAACTCTGTTAACTCCATTTTATATTTTTCCAATAACTCTAAATACTTTTTCTTAAAAACATTTTTACATAACCATTCAACACCTTTACAAAAAATAACAACTTTATTATAAAATAAAAATTTATATTCTCTAAATCCATTATCACACATTTTTTTAATTGCTTTTCTAATCGTAATTTCTTTTCTATTAAAATATTTGCATAGTTGTTCTATATCCATATCTTCATTCCACCAGTTTTGATTGTTCTCTACTTTTAATAATTCTTCATATTGTTTTATTCTATCTTCAAAAAAATTTATATCTGCATCAATTAATGATTTTTCTTTTTGAAAGTACACATTTAATAACCAATAATATCCTTCTATCAAAATAAAATATTTTCTGCTTCTCATTTTCTCACTTCTCCATC
>CALXHD010000033.1 GCA_944388015.1 uncultured Clostridia bacterium
GGTAATTTTTTCATTTTTAATCACCTTCCTAACTTCTTTTATATTTTACTATATATAAATAAAAATAGCAAGAATTTCTTTTTTGTTATACATGTAAAATCAAACCAAATCTATTTAATTCAATATATTTTTTCTGACTTTTATAATCAGCCAAACCATTGACATTCTAAGATTCACTTCATTAATTAAATTTCTATTACATTTTCTTTACCATCTTTTTGTTGTCAAAAAAATAATCTTATGATATTATATTATGTGGAAAACGGGAAATACTATAAGTCAAGGAGGTAATATATATGGATTTTAAAGAATGGGATGGATTTAGCTCAGGTGATTGGAAATCAGAAATTAATGTAAGAGATTTTATCCAACATAACTATTCTCCATATGAAGGAGATAGCAAATTCCTAACTAAACCAACAGAAAAAACACAAAAACTATGGAATGAAGTTTTAGACTTATATAAAAAAGAACATGATGCTCCTGGTGGGGTATTAGATATTGATACAAAAACAGTTTCTACAATTAACTCACATGATGCAGGATATATTGATAAAGATTTAGAACAAATAGTTGGTCTTCAAACAGATAAACCTTTAAAAAGAGCAATAATGCCATTTGGAGGTATTCGTATTGTAGAAAAATCATGTGAAGCATATGGAAGAAAAGTAGATGATGAGGTAGAAAAAATCTTTCATAATTATAGAAAAACTCATAATGATGGTGTTTTTGATGCTTATACACCTGATATTAGAGCTGCACGTTCAAGCCACTTAATTACTGGTCTTCCTGACGGATATGGACGTGGAAGGATAATTGGAGATTATAGAAGAGTTGCTCTTTATGGAGTAGATTATTTAATAGAATGCAAAAAACAAGATTTAGACATTTTAAATACAGATGAATTAACTGAAAATATAATACGTGAAAGAGAAGAAATAAATGAGCAAATACGAGCATTAAATAGTTTAAAACAAATGGCTGAAAAATATGGTTATGATATATCTAAACCTGCTTCAAATAGTAAAGAAGCTGTACAGTGGTTATATTTTGGATATCTAGCAGCAATAAAAGACCAAAATGGTGCTGCTATGAGTTTGGGTAGAACTTCTACATTTTTAGATATTTATTTTGAAAGAGATTTAAAAAATGGCATTTTAACAGAAGAACAAGCACAAGAAATAATGGATCATTTTATTATGAAACTTAGACTTGTTCGTTTCTTGAGAACTCCAGAATATAACGAATTATTTAGTGGAGACCCTGTTTGGGTAACAGAAAGTATCGGTGGAATGGGTATAGATGGTAGAACTTTGGTTACTAAAAATTCTTATAGACTACTACATTCACTTGAAAACTTAGGTCCTGCTCCTGAACCAAATTTAACTGTTTTGTGGTCAACAAGATTACCTGAGAATTTTAAAAAATATGTTACAGGTTTATCTATAAAAACATCTTCTATTCAATATGAAAATGATGATTTAATGAGAATCACTCTTGGAGATGACTATGGAATAGCATGCTGTGTATCACCAATGAAAATAGGTAAACAAATGCAGTTCTTTGGAGCTAGAGCTAATTTAGCTAAAACATTACTATATGCAATAAATGGTGGAAAAGATGAAAAAACTGGTAAACAAGTAACACCAAAATATGAACCAATTACATCTGAATACTTAGATTACGATGAAGTAATAGAAAAATTTGATACAATGATGGATTATGTTGCAAAAATTTATATAAAAGCATTAAATGCAATACATTATATGCATGATAAATACTCATATGAAGCAATTGAAATGGCTTTACATGATAAAGATATTATAAGAACTATGGCATGTGGAATTGCTGGATTATCTGTTGTTGCAGATTCTTTATCAGCTATTAAATATGCTAAAGTAAAAGTAATACGTGATGAAAATAATTTGGCTATAGATTACGAAGTTGAAGGAGACTTTCCTAAATTTGGAAATGATGATGACAGAGTAGATGAAATAGCAGTTAATATTGTAAAAAGATTTTTAACTAAATTAAAGAAACATCAGACTTATAGGAATTCTATACACACATTATCTATTTTGACAATTACATCAAATGTAGTTTATGGAAAAGCTACTGGTAATACACCTGATGGTAGACGTGCTGGAGCTCCATTTGGCCCTGGTGCAAATCCTCTTCATGGTAGAGATACAAATGGTGCATTAGCTGTTATGAACTCTATTGCAAAACTTCCATTTGAACAAGCTGAAGATGGTATTTCTTATACTTTCTCTATAACTCCTAGTACTTTAGGAAAAACCGAAGAAGAAAGAGTCAAAAACTTAGTTACAATGTTAGATGGATATTTTAGCCAAACAGGTCATCACATAAATGTAAACGTATTTGATAGAAAGCTATTAGAAGATGCAATGGAACATCCTGAAAAATATCCGCAATTAACAATTAGAGTTTCTGGCTATGCTGTTCATTTTACAAAATTAACAAGAGAACAACAATTAGATGTAATTAATAGAACTATTCATGAAAAAATTTAGGAGGAACAAGGGACATTTTAATGGAAAAAGAAGATTTAAAATATTATGCTAAAATACATTCAATTGAATCATTTGGAACTGTAGATGGTCCTCGGTATACGTTTTGTATTGTTTCTACAAGGTTGCCATCTACAGTGCAAATATTGCCACAATAGAGATACTTGGGATTTAAATAATGGAACATATAAATCTTTAGATGAAATTTATGAAAAAATCTTAAGATACAAAAACTATATTTGTCCAAATGGTGGTGTTACAGTAACTGGTGGAGAACCTTTATTACAAATACATTTTCTAATTGAATTATTTAAAAAATTGAAAAAAGATAACATCCATACATGTATAGATACATCTGGAATGGTCTCATTAACAAGTGATGTTAAAGAGGTATTAAATCTTACAGATTTAGTTCTTTTGGATATAAAACATATAGATAATGATAAATGTAAAAACTTAGTAGGAATTGGTAATAAATTAGAATTAGAATTTGCAAGATATTTAAGTAATAATAATATTCCTGTATGGATTAGACAAGTTCTAGTTCCAGGATATACGGATAATGAACAAGATTTAATTAAACTTAAAAATTTTATTTCTAGTCTTAATAACGTAGAAAAAATTGAATTACTTCCATATCATGATATGGGAAAATATAAATGGAAAAAACTTAATTTGGAATATCCTCTAGAAGATGTTCCACCTGCTAGTGAAGAAGATATTAAAAAAGCAAAAAAAATTTTAGAAATTTAGATCTTTTGTTACAATTTACAGCTATTTCATTTTGTATAGCTATAAATTGTAACTTTTTTTAATAAAAATCTATATTTAATTAATGAGGGGTTGCTTTCCCCTCATTAAAAATTCTCATCTAAACATTCCAAAATCTCATTTATGCTCTTATCAGGAGTTGATGCACCTGCCATTACTCCTATAGTTTCGTATTTTCTTATTTCCTCAATAGGTAATTCTGATTTGTTTTGTATACATATACAATTATCACAGTACTTGCTAGATATTTCATATAATTTTTTAGTATTTGAACTATTTTTTCCACCAATAATAATCATATATTGAACTTTTTTAGCAATTTCTTCAGTTTCTTTTTGCCTCAATTCTGTTGTTTGACAAATAGTATTTTTTTCAACTAAATGTACATTTTTAGGTAACTCATTACATATTATTTCTCTTATAATAAAAAATTTTTCTAAACTAAAAGTAGTTTGTGTAATTAATAAACATTTATCTACATTCAGTTTTTCTATAATCTCAACTGCCTTTAGAGCTTCTTCCTCATTTTCTATAACTAACACATTTTTGCCACAATAACTTAATGTTCCAATAATTTCAGGATGTTGTTTTGAACCACACAACAATATAAAATATCCCTTTTCTGCATAATCATATACAATATCATGTATTTGCAAAACCTTTGGACATGTATAATCAATTAATTTTATTCCAGTTTGAACCGCTATTTCATAAACTTGTTTTGGCACTCCATGAGCTCTAATTATAGTTTTACCTTTACTTTGGAAAATATTATCAATAAATTTTAGTCCTTTACTCTCTAAGTCTTTTAATACTTCTTTATTATGAACAAGTTCACCTAAACAATAAATTGGTTCATCAGAATTTTTTACAATTTCCATTGCACCTTCTACTGCTCTTTTGACTCCAAAGCAAAAACCAATTGTTTTTCCAACTATCACATCCATTGTTTTTTCCTTTCTATATAAATAACTCCAGTTTTATACCTTATTATTAACCATTTTAATTATTTCGTCTTTTAAACAATTTACTATTTCATCTTGTTTTACTTTTTTTATAATTTTACCTTTTTTAAATAGTAAGCCCTCTTTTATCCCACCAGCTATTCCTATATCTGCCTCACGAGCTTCTCCAGGTCCATTTACTGCACACCCCATAACTGCAACTGTTATATCTGATTCTATATTTTGTAAAAACTCCTCAACTTGTTTTGCTATAGGTATTAAATCTATTTGAGTCCTTCCACATGTCGGACATGCTATAAGTGTAGGAGATTTTTTGTATAAGTTACAATCTTTTAAAATTTCTTTTGCAACTTTAATCTCCTTTACAGGATCATCAGAAAGAGAAACTCTAATTGTGTCTCCAATTCCATGTCTTAGCAAATATCCAAGCCCGATACTAGATTTAATAGTACCACTAAACTCTGTACCTGCTTCTGTAATACCTAAATGTAAAGGGCAATCAAATTCTTTTGATGCCTCTAAATAGCTATCTATACATAAGTCTAGATTAGAAGCTTTTAAAGATATTGCATAATCTTTAAAATTCAAATCCTCTAAAATATCTACATGTTTTTTAGCACTCTCAACCATAGCTTTAGCTGTTGGTTTTCCATATTTTTCTAATAAGTCTTTTTCTAGTGAACCTGCATTTACCCCAATTCTAATTGGAATATTTTTTTCTTTACATTTATTAACAACTAACTCAACCCTATCTTTCGAACCAATATTACCTGGATTAATACGTACTTTATCAACACCTGAATTAATAGCTTCTAAAGCAATTCTATAGTCAAAATGTATATCTGCAACAATTGGAATATGTATTTTTTCTTTTATATCTTTTATAGCTTTTGCATCTTCTATATCTAAACAAGCTACTCTAATAATTTCACAACCTGCATTTTCAAGTTCTAAAATTTGCTTAACTGTTGAATCAATATCTTTAGTTTTGGTATTACACATAGATTGTATAACAACTTTATTTTGTCCACCAATTTGTACATTTCCTACCATAATTTTTCTTGTATTTGTTCTTTCCATAACTATTTCCAACTCTCTTTTAATTTAAAAACAAAACACCATAAACAAATAATTGATTAGTTTTAAATGGTGTTTTTTACAACTAAAATTGTGATTACCTTTTTAACTTTACATACCTAACAATTTTAGTTCTACATTTTCCATCTTATATTTTCCATTTACAAGCTTAAACTCCATTAAAGTATCTTCCAAACTTTCTTGATTTTGACGTAAGTCTGTTGTAAAATATAATTTAATTTGAGGTATTTCTACTTGATTAGTTATTATCTCTTTAAATGTTTCTGCCATATGTTTTTCATCTTCACACACAAATATTAATTGTGGCAATGAACTAAATCCTGAATCCCCCATTACAAAATTAGCATAAAAATCTTGATATAATCTCATTTTATCTACTAATTTCTTTTTCCAATCATCTTCTCTTCTAATAACTTCAAATAAAAATTGAATTGACTTTCCATTTTTTGTTAGTTTTACACATCCTCCTGTAGCTTTAAATAATTTTCCTGCTGATTTAGCTGTAATAGCTGGTTTTACTATAAAATCATCAAATGCTTTAACTTTACGTAAGTATGCTATCAGTGTTTGATTTCCAGCAAGTCTCTTCTTAATCATAGGTACAGGTTTAGTATTATCAGATGGTTGCCATTTACATTCAATTTCTTTTGAATTAAGCAAATATTTCCCCATTTTTTCCAAACAATATATTCTATAAATTCCTTTTCCTTCATCTGATGTAAAATAATATCTAGTCAAAATTTTAGATTTTACTAGAGCCTCTAATTTATTATTTAATTTATCCTGTGATTTAGGATCAATTCCTTTTATCTCTAGCATTTGATATAACTGTCTTGATGTTATAAATTCAAATTGGTTTACTAATTCTAATATAGCAAAATGTATATCTGTAATATGTCCTATATTTATCTTATGTACAATTTGATTCATAGACACATATCCATCTTTGCCATCAAATGTCTTAATTTCTCCTTCTCTAATTGCAAATGGTGATACTTGTGCTTTAATTTGGTTATCTTCAACCATTTTAATTCCCCCTTAATATAGAATTCTCTATGTATTAAATAATAAATAATTTAACTTTTCTTTTGTTAAAATCAATTTTTTTGATATATACATCAATCTTTTGACCATATTTTAAACCTGGCTTATATTCTGCCATTCCGACTAAATTAGGAGATAACTCAATAAAAATTCCATTTTTATTTTTTTCTGTTTCTCTTACAATACCAGTTACTTTTTCTCCTGTTTTTAGTTTTTGAGCATTTTCTTCCCATGTACCATAGTTTTCTTTATATGATAATGAAATTTTACCAGTTTCTTTGTCTATATATTTTACCACAACATTTACTTTTTGTCCAATTTTTAACCTTTCTGCAGGAGTTTTTATTCTTGCAACAGATAAATCTTCTATATATACCAAGCCAACTACTCCTCCACCAATCTCTATAAATGCTCCATATGGTGTAATATTTTTTACTATACCATTTACTCTATCACCTATTTTTAAATTCTCTTTAATATCTGACATAGCCTCTTGTTGTACTAATTTCCTTGATAGAATTGGCACATTATTTTGATTAAAACCTTTTATTTTAAATTGTACAAACTTGTGTACCTTTCCTGTACATAGATTCTGTTTAGGTAAACCATCACTTCCTAAATTGATTGCCTCAACTTCTTCTCTCGGCATTATTCCAACAACTTGATTTCCAAGATTAATATATAAGTTATAATTTTCATCACATTGTTGAACTACTCCCTGATAAATTTCACTATTTTTATCAACATCATCTATATTAATATTTGATGTTTTATCATTCCATCCTTCAGGCAAAAAATTAAATGTATTCATTTGTATTCTCCTTTTTTCTTATGTTCAATTTCTTATATTATATACTTTCAAAAATTAAAATGCAATGTTTTTATTTAATTAATATTAATATATTTCCATTTTCCAAGTGGTAAATCTTTAACATCATAATTACCTATTTTACTTCTGTGTAGGGCTAATACTTTTTTTCCTATTGCATCACACATTTTTCTAATTTGTCTGTTTTTCCCTTCATGTATTATAATTTGTATTCTAGATATATTTTTTTCCTTATCAATTTTTAAAATTTTAACTTTTGCAGGTCTTGTAATATATCCTCCAATATCTACCCCATCTCTCAATTTTTGTACTTCTTCTTTTTCTATAATTCCTTTTATAGTTACATTATATGTCTTTTCTATCTCATGTTTAGGATGTGTCCATTTATATACAAAATCACCATCATTTGTTAGAATAATAGCTCCTGATGTATACATATCTAATCTTCCTACTGGTACAATTCTTTCTTTTACTTTTACTAAATCTAAAACAGAATCTCTATTAAACTGGTCTTTTACTGTTGTTACATATCCAATAGGTTTATTTAATAAAATATATACATATTTTTCTTTATGATTAATTTGTTTGTTTTCGTATAATACAATGTCTTTTTTTGGATTTATCTTTGTTCCGAGTTCTGTGACCACTTTCCCATTAACTTGTATCTTTCCTTGCAAAATTAAATCTTCTGCTTTTCTTCTTGATGTTATACCAGCATTTGCTATGTATTTTTGTAATCTAATTTCATCCATATATGTTTCTCCTTCTTTTACTCTCAAAGTTCGTCTATAATTTTTTTGAAATAATCAGGCAATTCTGCTTGTATATCCATTTGTTTTCCTGTTATTGGATGTTTAAACTTCAAATTTTGGGCATGTAAACATTGCCCTTTAATTCCCCATTTATTTTTTCCATTAGAATATACATCATCACCTATTACAGGATGTCCTATATATGACAAATGAACTCTAATTTGATGTGTCCTACCAGTTTCTATTTTTACTTCTAGTAGAGTGCAATCATTTTCATATGATCTTTTTAATACTTTAAAATGCGTAATTGCCTCTTTTCCATTTCTTGCAACTGCCATCTTTTTTCTATCTGATGTGCTACGTGCAATTGGAATATTGATTGTTGCATCATTTTCCTTTATAATGCCTCTTACAAGTGCAATATATGTTTTTTCTATTTCATGATTTTTTAACATATCTGTTAATTTAATATGTGCTACATCATTTTTAGCTATTATGATTGCCCCTGATGTATTTTTATCTAATCTGTGTACTATTCCTGGTCTAATTTTACCTCCAATTCCTGATAATGAATCTTTGCAAATTGCCATAACAGCATTTACAAGTGTACCGTCAGGGTTGCCATTTGCTGGATGTACAACCATTCCTTTAGGCTTATTTACGACTAAAATATCATTATCTTCATATAAAACTTTAATTGGTATATCTTGTGCCTTTATAGATATTTCTGTTGGTTCTTCATTCTCCACCATAATTACGTCATTTAGCTGTATCTTATATGAAGGTTTAACTATTTTTTTATTTACATATATCTTTTCATTTTCTAACAATCTCTTAATTGCTACTCTTGACATCTCCAATTTTTTTGAAAGATAAGCATCTATTCTAATATTTTCTTCATTTTCTACTACAATTTCCTGTGTTTTATTTTCTATCATTAAATTCCTCCAAAACTATTATGCATTTAATCTTTGCCATATTGTAAAATGATCATCTTCATACAATTTTTCATAATTTTGATCATGGGATTTTTTAATAATCATATTCATTTTTGAATTTTTATATGTAATTACATGTGTTACTCCATATTTTTCAAAAACATCTTCATAATATTTAGCAATACCAGAAACATCTATAAAATCGCCAAAGATATCATCTTCTAATCCATTAAATTGTGGATCATAAACATCTGCCCTTGAATCTATAAATACTGGTATTCCCCTATATAACATATAACTACCATAGTTATATTCATTATAAAATTTTGCCTTTCCTATATCAATATTTGCTAAAATAAAGTCACATGCTTCTACTGGATATGAGCTTTTACTCACAAATTTATCATTCATTTTTGGTTTATACAAATTATAACTAATATAACATACTAAGACAATGATAAATGTAGCTGGTATTAATTTTGTAACATTATCTACCCATTTCCTTGTGTTTATATTATATTCTTTTAACATATTAAGAATTAATCTAGTTAAAATTATTGTTCCAACAATTGCAAACATTGTTATTTGTCTTCTTGTTAATAACATTAAATAACATAATCCACATATAAAAAACAAATCACTTAAACGTATTTTTGTTTTTGTAAATATTAAGATTGATAAAAATAATACTAACATACACATTGCTTCTATATTATCTGTCAATGTCATTGGTAAATGCTCATTTATATTTTGTGTTGTGTTCCCCATCATAGTTTTATATAAATATGTATATGGTGTATCCCCAATAGGAGTTAGTAATCCCGTAAAAATACATATTATCATTATCACAATTAAAAGTTTTACATTTTTATTATTTCTTATTTTTATTTTATATGGCTCATTATTACTTCTTTTGATTTTTATCTTTGAATTTTGTTTTATTCTTTCATCTAGCTTTTTCTTTAATTTTTCTAGTTTTTCTTCATCAATTTTTTTGCCTTCAATTCTCATTTTTTCTAGTATAGCTATCTTGTTTTTTAAATAAAATATTTTTATTTTGCCATATATAATAAAATCAATTAGATTCGCAATAAAATATTCTCCTATATATGGTAAAAATAGTACAAAATAAAATGGAAATACCGCTGAGTGTAAGTTTGCAATAGCTATTGGTATTATTATCAATGGTATTGCATATCTTATTTTTCTTGTTTCTAAAAATTTCTCTATAAAAAATACTGTCCATACAAACAATATAAAAGTTACTAGTTGAGCTCTTGCTGCAACATATGGGCTTAAAACATACATTGCCCCAATAGTTACTACAAAAGATATAAGTCTACTTTTTGTTAGTTTTTCTGTTACTAAAAATAACGAAATACCTAAAACACATGATAAAATACAGGTTGCAACATATATACCATTCCAATCAAATACAGAATATATTAAATATGAAATTAAATCATACAACCAATGTGGATATGTATATATAAGATTTTCATGCCATGAAAATGGCTCTTTCATATCTACTCCATAGTTTTTTATATGTTCCCCTACTTTTATTGTATAATATGTGTCATTTTGCATTGTAACAGGTGTTATGGCAAAACAAAATATAGCAATTAAAATAATTGCCATTATAAATAATTTAGTTTCTGATTTAAGTTTTAAAATCTTCTTCATTACTACTCCAACCCTTCTCGCATAACTGTATAGATTATAGCAAAAAAAAGATGATTATGCAAGAAATGGATAAAAAAACTTAGATTCATTTTATATATCTAAGTTTTTTGTATAATATCTATTTAGACTGCTTCTTGATTTTCTTCTATAATTTTGTTGTCTTCTTCTTTTTCAGTATTTGCCTCTTCAACAACTTCCAAACTTCCGATAGAAACCTCATATGCTATTTTTGTTTCTACTCTTCCATCATCATATTTTTTCTCATATTCTCTTGATTGAACTCTACCTACTACTTTAACTTTAGTTCCAACCTCTAGTGTTTGAGAAAATCTTGCATTTCTTCCCCATGCAATACTAGGTATATAATCTGATTTGTTATATGCTCTATTTACAGCTAAAAGTAAATCTGCAATTTCTCTTCCAAATGGAGTTTGTCTATAAATAGGTTTTTTGCAAATATAACCGATTAAAACAACCTCATTTGTTACCCCGTCTTTTTTTACGAATTCGCTGTCTTCTTCTTCATCTTTTAATTCAACAATGTCTTTTGCAAATACAGTTAATATCAATTTATTCTTTTCATTTTCATAACTATTGTATGATCTGAATTGACCTTTTACAAGTAATTTATTTCCTTCTTTTAACATGTCATCATTAATTAGCCTTTCTGAAACAGTTATTGGTATAATATCTGCATTTCCACTTAGACGAGCAATACTTAATTTAAAAATATAAAATCTTTCTCCATAAATCTCATGACTAAATTCTTTATCTCCTGTAACTTTTCCAACTAATGTTAAATAGTTGCTTTCTAAATAATTTGTATCCAATTTTTTTCCTCCCTATTATTATATTTTTCAATTGTATAATTATCTCCATGTGTCTTTACTTTAACCATTATACAACATTTTTTTGGTTTTGTCTACATAAAAAGTTAAATTTGTTAAATTTTTGATAAATTTACCTAATATTCAACATTTTTACAGTACAATATTTCAATAATAAATATCAACATATAGCTATATATATCTAAATCTTTATTTACCTCTATCTTTTTTTCTGAAATCTCATATAATTTTCCATATTTATTTAGTATTTCTCTTTGTAATGCAATCATAATTGAATCATCTTGAATACTTGATGCTGTTACAGTACATTTATGATTTAACCCATATGTTATAACATTTATCTTATTACTATTTAAAATATCTAATTTAGTATTTTTATCACTATTTATAATTAAATACTTTAAATTTTTTAAAATTTTTTCTAATGCACATATATTTTTTAGATTTAGTATTTGCTCATGGATAATGAAACAATCAAATTTTACATTTTGCAAATTAGATATATTGCTATCCTGAACAAATATAAGTTCAATATCTTTATTATTGTTACAAATATTTTCCTTTATTGCTTTAAAATCTTTTTCATAACACATAATACCAATAAAAACCATAAACAAAACCCCATTCTAATATATATTATTTACATATATGGAAGATTTATGCATAATTATTTTGATTTCTGAACTCCATTTATATCAATTATATAATTTTCATGATATATTAAATCAGATACAGTAACTATTTCATATCCTTTTTTATTAATATTTTCAATAAGTAAACCTAAAGAATCGGCTGTATGTTCTGTACCATTGTGCATTAATATAATATCTCCTGATGTCAATTTATTTTCAATTCTATTCCACATCTGCTGTCCTGTTAAATTGGTATAATCTAAAGTATCTAAGCTCCACTGAATTGGTATATATCCACTATCATTTGCTGATTTTATTACATTATCATTATATTCTCCATATGGCGGTCTATACAGTTTAACTTCTGCTCCTGTAATATTATTTATAATGTCTACACTCTCTTTTATTTCTTCTACATTTTCTTCGTAACTTAAATTGTTTACATGTGGATGTGTATTAGAATGTGATGCTATTTCATGTCCCGCTTCTTTTATTTTCTTTGCAGATTCAGGATATTTTTTTACCCAATCTCCTACCATAAAAAATGTTACTTTACAATTATTTTTTTCTAATGTTTGCAAAATCGAATCTATATCTGTATCATTCCAGTCGCAATTTCTTTTGTGATAGATTCTTATTTAATAAAAACTATCCTAACTTTTGTTTTTACTTTAGCTTGGATAGTTTTCATTTTATAATTCAATTCTACCTAATAGAAAATCTATTGCACTTATTTGTTTTATTCCATTATAATTGTTTGTATCATAATCTAATGTTATTATATATTTTTTATAATGATTAGATATTGTTTCTAATGATTTTAGTTCTCTTTGTAATGTTTGTTCTTCTCTAACAGATAATGCTACTTGTATATATATATATTCATCTTCTGTTTCAACCACAAAATCTACCTCTGTATCATCATTTTTCCCTATATATACTCTATATCCTTTTCTTTTCAATTCCAAAAATATTATATTTTCTAATATATGTCCTAAATCTTTATTGTTATTTCTTCCAAGTAAATATGTCCTTAAACCTAAATCTGATAAATAATATTTTTCTTGTGTCTTTAGGAGTTGTTTTCCTTTTATGTCAAATCTATTTACTTTATATAATATATAACTTTCTAATAAGCTATTTACATATTCTTCAACTGTGTGGACAGAATTTTTTCTACCATTAGATGCCAAAGTATCACTTATCTTTTTAGTTGAAATATTAGAACCGATGCTATCAAATAAAAATCTACATATACTTTCAAGCATCATAATATCATTTACTTTTTTTCTATTTATAACATCTTTTACAATCACTGTATTATAAATACTATCTAAATAATCCAGTTTCTCCTTAGAATTTTCTAAGTTTATAAGATATGGAAAGCCTCCATACATACTATATTCATTATATTTTTTTAACTCATTATCCTCGCCATAATAACTCAAATATTCTTTAAAAGACAATGGTAATACATGTATCTGAATGTATCTTCCAGTCAAATATGTTGCAAGTTCTCCTGACAACATATATGAATTTGAGCCTGTTATATATATATCTAAATAATCTCTTAGTAATAAACTATCTATACATTTTTGGAACTCTTTTACATTCTGTATTTCATCTAAAAAAATATAATTCATAAATTTTTTATTTGCTTTTTCTATAATATAGTCATGCAATTTTTGAAAGTCCAACAATTCTCTATTATCATTATCTTCAAAATTAATTGATATAATATTTTTTTCTAGTACTCCACTATCAATTAATTCTTTTTT
Organism: uncultured Clostridia bacterium; assembly: GCA_944388015.1. Lineage (GTDB taxonomy): Bacteria > Bacillota > Clostridia > TANB77 > CAG-508 > CAG-269. The sequence goes on from CALXHD010000033.1 coordinate 13,870, forward strand.
AAATTCATATAGAATGGTTGACTTTCCTGAACGCCTTATTCCTGTTATTACTTTTATTATTTGTTTGTCTTTATACAAATTTAGTTTATCCATATATTCTTTACGATATATTATTTTTTCCTTCATTTTCATCACCTAAATATATATTAACTCTTTTTTTATGTTTTGTCAAGTTTTTGCTTGTTTAAGCAAAAACTTTTACGAAATTAAATGTTTTTGCTGTATATTTTTATAAAGTAAACTTATAATTAATTTTTATATTATCCTTGTCCATTATTTCAATATTATCTATTAAATTTAAAATTATATTTCTATCTATGTTTTCAAAACTTACAATTTCTTTTATGTATTTTATTAATTCTTTTTCTTTTGTATTTTTATAGTCTTGTAATTTTAGATTTAAATTTTCTGTTTTTTGTATTAACTCTTCTTGCTCTTTTTTATAACTTTCTGAATATGCAACAAATTCCTTTGTGTCTATTATTCCGTTTACTCTATCTTCATAAGCTGTTTTTAGTATTTTGTTAATTTCATTAATCCTTTTTTTATTATCTGTAATTTTTTTTCCTATCTTCTTTTTTTCTATATTTATACTGCTTTTATCAATAGAGTTTATCAACTTTTCCTTATCTATTCTTTCATTCAAATTTTTTCTTAAATCTTCTACTACAAATTTATTCAAAATACTTTCTCTTATTGCTCTTCTTGTGCAATAATCTTTTCCATATCTATTATACATGCTACAAATTGCAACCATATCATCTTTTAATCCACTTTGTTTCTGATATGTATATTTGTTATGACATATTGGACAATATAACAAACCTGCTAATAGGTGTTCTGCATTTTCTTTTCTATGTATATTATGTGCTTTTCTCTTTAAAATATCTTGTGCTAATTCAAATGTTTTTTTATCAATTATTGCTTCATGGGCATTTTCCTTTATTAAATATTCTGATTTTGGAAGTAGCCTATATTTTTTTACTTTATAACTTATCATCTCACCTTT
>CALXHD010000034.1 GCA_944388015.1 uncultured Clostridia bacterium
TATTAGGAAATAATATGAAACTTTAAGTTGCGCAACTTAAAGTGAAAATAAAATTTTATTTTCAAAAGAAAGTCATACTGACTTTCCTAATAGAGAAAACACGTTGCACACAAATTTATTACATAAATTTGGCGCAGAACAAATTAACGGAAAGCCAAAGAGAAAAGCTAAAATTATTACAAATTATAAGGCTTTCCGATTTGTTCTAACACATAGCACATTTTATACAAAATAAAATAGCTGTTAATTGTAACAAATATAACAAAAAGCAGAAATTAAAAACATAATACATATTGAAAAAATAATAAAAATATGGTAATCTTAAAAAGTAAAAAATAACACATGTCATTAAAAATAAGAGAACAAGAAAGGAATTAATCTAATATGCCTAAATTTTTTATATCACAAAACCAACAACATGACTCAAAAATTATAATACAAGGAACAGATGTAAACCATATAAAAAACGTACTAAGAAAAAAAGCAGGAGACAAAATAAACATATGTATAAAAGAAATTCAAACAGACTGCATAGCAAAAATAGAAAAAATATCAGATACAGAAATTATATGTGAAATAGAAAAATATGAAAAAAAGAATACAGAACCAAGTATAAAAGTAACAATATTTCAGGGATTGCCTAAAAGTGACAAAATGGAACTCATTATACAAAAAGCCGTAGAATTAGGAGTATATGAGATATATCCAGTAAATATGATAAGATGTGTTACAAAATTAAAAGATGAAAATAAAAAAATAGAAAGATGGAATAAAATATCAGAGGTGGCAGCAAAACAAAGTGGAAGAAACATAATCCCAAAAATAAATAACTGCATAAATATAAAAAAGATTTGCGAAATGATACCCAAATATGATATAGTAATGGTAGCATATGAACAAGAAGATAAAAATACACTAAAAGCAGAATTAAAAAAATTACAGCTAAAAAACAACATACAATTAGCAATTATTATAGGCTCAGAAGGAGGACTAGACAGTAAAGAAGTAGAAATGCTACAAGAAAATGGAGCTAAAGTCATTACATTGGGAAAAAGAATACTTAGAACAGAAACAGTTGCATTAAATGTATTAAGCTCAATTATGTACGAATTTGAACAATAATAAAAAGTTAAAAAAGCAAACCTCAAAGAAATTGTATCATGAGTTATACAGAATATGCTAATATGAATATTTATTACATAAAAGAATATTTAAACATTAAACTTTTCAATAAGAAATGAGGTATAATATGGAAAAAGTGGAAGATAAAATAGAAACAACCAATGAAATAATAAAACAAACAGAAGCAAAAAGTCTATTCTTAAAAAATAAACATAAAAATACAATATCAGAAAACACTATAAAAAATATATTTTACAATATATTATTTGCAATTTTTGTAATAGTATATTTTTTCATAATTAACTTTGCATATACAAAAATGCCGATAGATAGACTAGAAAAAGATATACAAGTTTTTGCAGGAATATTTATGTTACTTGCAATATTTATTTTAGAAAGAGCATACAAGAAAGATAACACAAGTAAAATCCTAACAGTAATAGAATTTCTAGTATTATCAGCACATTCATTATCAATAATGTATATTGTAAAAAAATATGATTTTGACTTTCAAATATATTTATCAGCATCATCATACATTTTTGCGATATATTATACACTAAAATCAATTATAATATATGTAAGAGACCAAAAGAGATTTTGGGATGGATTAAGTGATATAAAAGAAATTGTAAAAAAAGTAGAACCAATAAAAAAAGAAGCGGTAAAAAGAGAAACTCCTGAAAACAATGATAACAAAAAAATAGAAGAAAACAGTAAGCTAGAATCAAAAACAAATAAAAAACAAACTGAAATAAAGCATAATGCGGGCCAAACCAAAAGAAAAAGTAATAAAACAAAAAATATAGAAAATGAGATAAAACCTAAAACTGCAAAAACTCGAAGAAAGAAAAAAGATGGAGAAGTACCAAAAAAAGAACAAGAAATTAGTCAAGAAAAGATAAAAGAACAAGATACAAAAAAAGTAGCAGATAAGAAAACAACATCAAAAAGAAAAACAAGTAAACAAAAAGAAGATATAAACAATGAAGAAAAAAATAAGACTAAGGCAAATAAAAAAACAGCAACAAAAAAAGAACCAATTACAAGAAAAACTGAAAAAACAGAAGAAAAAGATAAAACCATAACAACCAAAAAAGAAACATCAAAATCAACAAAAAGGAGAACAACAACTAAAAAAAATAAAAAAGAAGAAAAAGAGGAAATAAAAGATGATTAAAAGCATGACAGGATTTGGAAAAAGTAAACTAATAAAAAATAATAGAGAATATCAAATAGAATTAAAAAGTGTAAACCATAGATATTTAGATATAACAATAAAAATGCCAAAACAATTAACATATCTAGAAGACACTATAAAAAAACAAATATCTTCAAAAATACATAGAGGAAAAATAGAAGTTTTTGTATCATTACAAGATAATAATCAAGAAACCAAAAAAATAACACTGAATAAAGAAATTGCCAAAATATATATATCACAATTAAAAGAATTAGCAGAAGAAAATGAAATCAAATCAGATATACAGGTAATAGATATAGCAAAACTTCCAGATGTTCTAAACATAGCAACAGAAGAAGATGATGAAACTATAAAACAAGATATAATAGAGGTTACAAATAAAGCAGTAGAACAACTAATTCAAATGAGAACATTTGAAGGAAATGAAATAGCAAAAGATATAGAAAATAGAATACAAAATATAAACGAAAAAATTATACAAATATCTACAATATCTACTAGACTTATTGAAGAATATGTAGTAAAATTAGAAAAGAGGATAGAAGAAATTTTAAAAACAGAAGAAATTGATAAAAATAGATTAGCACAAGAAGTTGTAATATATGCAGATAAATCTTCAATAGAAGAAGAAGTAACAAGACTAAAAAGCCATATTATACAACTTAAAGAATTGCTAAATGGAGAAGGACCAATAGGAAAAAAATTAGACTTTATAATACAAGAAATGAATAGAGAGACAAATACAATAGGCTCTAAAGCAAACAGCTTAGATATAACAAATGCAGTTGTAGATATAAAGACTGAACTAGAAGATATAAGAGAACAAATACAAAATGTAGAATAGGAGAAAACAAGGTTGAAAATAATCACTAAATTTAGCAACCGACTTTAACCTTAAGAAAGGGATGATTAGAAAAATGCAATTAGTAAATATAGGTTTTGGAAATATAGTTTCAGCAGAAAGAATTGTTGCAATTGTAAGTCCTGAATCAGCCCCAATAAAGAGAATGATACAAGAAGCAAAAGATAATAAAACAGCAGTAGATGCAACATATGGAAGAAGGACTAGAGCAGTACTAATAATGGACTCAGGTCATATTATACTTTCTGCAGTACAGCCTGAAACTGTTGCGGGAAGGCTAGACAAAGATATAACACAAATAACTTCTATACAAGATACGACTGCTATAGAAGAAAATAAAAAATAAATATAAAGGTAGGTAATTAAAAATGATGGTAAAACCAACAGTAAATGAATTATTAGAAAAAGCAGAAAATCGTTATGCATTGGTAATAGCAACTTCTAAAAGAGCTAGACAACTAGCAAGTGGGCAAGAACCACTAACAGATAAAAAAGAAGCCTCTGTTGTAACACTTGCAGCAGACGAAATAGCAGAAGGAAAAGTAGAAATAATAGAAAATAAAGAAGAAAACACAGAAAATGAGAACCAAGAAATGTAAAAGGAGATGTATTAAGTGACCGAGAAAAAAAATATAATTTCTCTAACAGGAGATTTAGCCTCAGGGAAAGGAACTGTATCTAAAATTTTAATGGAAGAACTACAATATGGTGTATATAGAAATGGAGAATATGCAAGAAAATTAGCAAAAGAAAAAGGAATGTCAATTACTGAATTTAATATATATGTAAAAGACTATCCTGAAATAGACAGACAAATAGAAAATAGTGCAAAAGAGTATGCAAAAACACATGATAACTTTATAATAGATGCAAGACTAGGATGGTATGCTGTACCTGAATCATTTAAAGTTTATCTAAAAGTAGACATAGATGTTGCAGCTAAAAGAGCATTTTATGATAATGAACGTAAATCAACAGAAAATTTTAAAACAATAGAAGAACAAAAACAAGACATGATAAATAGATATAATATGGAAAATGAAAGATATTGGGAAGTATATGGAGTAAGAAAAGATGACATGTCAAATTATGATTTGGTGATAGATACAACAAATTTAACACCAAACCAAGTTGCAGATAAAATAAAACAAGAATACTTTAAATGGCAAAAAAATTAAGATACTAAAAGAAAAAATATTAAGAGGTGTAAAAAATGACAGGCTTATTGCTTATGATATACATATTAATTTTTATAATTTTTGCATTAGTTGCTTTTGCTGTCATGCAAATAAAGCTTGCCGGAATGAAAGTAAAAGATTTTTGGAGCTTTATAGAAGCAAACCAAATGTTAGATAAATTATATAGATTTGCACGTCAATATGAAAATATGTCACCACAAGAACAAGTTATATATTTAGCAGAAGCAGAAAAAATTTTTAAAGCATTTGATAATGTACCAAACGAACTATGGGAAGAAGAATATCAAAAATATAAAGAAGTATTGAAAAAATATAATGACATCAGAATGATTAGATGGGCTTCAAATTGATTATAAATAGAGGTGTATTAATTAACATCTCAATTTTTTTGAAATAGTAAAGGTTAAAAAACAATTACAATTTTGACGTCATCAAACCATATTTGAGATTTATGGGACATACAAAAAATAAAATTCCCTAATTTCAAACTTGTTTTCCTTACAAAAAATTAAATTTTTTTAACCTAAGCTAGTAATGTAGAGAGGAATACTAAAAATGGAAAAAAGAAAAAAATATATTTTTAGAACTATTTTCGGAATATTATCAATTATTGTTGCAGTTATAATATTCATATTTTCTAGCCAAAACAGTACAGAATCAAGCAAAACAAGTGATGGAGTTATAAGAACTATAATTGAAATATTACCAAATACTAAAAATTTAAGTAAAGTTAAAAAAGATGAAATAATTGACAATATGACATTTTTTATTAGAAAAATAGCTCATTTTTCTATTTATGCATTATTAGGAATAAATGTTATGGCCTTTTTATTAACTTTTAATAATAATATAAGAAAACAACTCCTAATTGCCTTATTAATATGCATAATATATGCCATATCAGATGAGTTTCACCAAATGTTTTCAGATGGAAGAAGCCCGATGATTAGAGATGTATTTATAGATGGATTAGGAAGTTTGGCAGGAAGTGGAATTGTTGGAATAATTTACCATAAGTTTGGAAAAACTAAAAAATAGAAGCAAACTAACCGATAACGAAAAGAATTTACATAAAATTATAACAAATTTTAAAAAAAGTATAGCTTTTTATGTTGAAATATGATATAATTTGTAAAGACTAAAAAATGAGGGAAAAATTGTACTTTTTATTTGATATATAAATTATAGGGGGGATTTCTGTGGAGGTCAGAAGCATAGAGAATGTGCAAGTTAATCAAGTTGCAGTTTTACCTAACAAAGGAATAAAAGAACTTTTAGGAGAGTATAATGCCTATAAGCATGTAAAGAGATTTTTTGATATAATTTGCTCAGGTTTAGCTTTAATATTACTATCACCATTTTTTTTAATTATATCAATCTTAATTAAATTAGATTCAAAAGGACCAGTTTTTTTTGTACATAAAAGAATCGGAAAAAACGGAAAGACAATTGGAATTTACAAATTCAGAACAATGGTTTCAAATGCAGAAGAACTAATAAAAAGTTTTACACCAGAACAAATGAAAGAATTTCAAGAAAATTTTAAATTAGAAAATGATCCTAGAATTACAAAAATAGGTAAATTTCTTAGAAAAACTAGTTTAGACGAATTACCACAACTAATAAATATCTTAAAAGGAGATTTAGCTATTGTAGGACCACGTCCAGTAATAAAAGACGAAGTTGAAAAATACGGAAATAATAAGGAAAAATTTTTAAGTGTCACACCAGGACTTACAGGATATTGGGCTGCAAATGGAAGAAGCACAACTACATATCCACAAAGAATGACTATGGAATTATATTATATAGATAACATTTCATGGAAATTAGATATAAAAATTATACTTAAAACTTTTATATCTGTTATAAAAAAAGAAGGAGCAATATAAAAAGTGGAAAATCAAAAAAAGAAGATATTACATATAGTAGAATCTTTTGGTAGTGGTGTTTTTACATTTCTAGTAGACTTAGTAAATGCGACAGATAAAGAATTTGACATAACAATAGCATATGGATTAAGGGATGAAACAATTAGTAATTTTAGAGATTATTTTAGTGAAAGAGTAAAATTCATTAGAGTTGAAAATTTTACTAGAAGTATAAATCCTAAAAAAGATATAAAGGCTACAAAAGAAATAAAAAAAATAGTTAAAGAATTAAAGCCAGATATTGTACATATGCACTCATCAAAAGCAGGAGCAGTGGGAAGACTTGCTGTAAATGCTAAGAATAGAAAGCTAATATACAATCCACATGGCTTTTCTTTTTTGAAGCAAGATGATTCAAAGCTAAAAAGATTTGTATATAAAGCAATAGAAAAAGTATTAACATTTAGAAAATGTACTATTGTAGGATGCTCACAAGGTGAGTATGAAGAAGCAAAAAAACTATCAAAAAATTCTATATGTATTAATAATGGAATAAACATAGAAAAATTGAAAGAAGAAACACAAGGATTAGAGCCAAAAGAAATAGATTATAAAAATTTGAAAGTCTGCACAAGTGGTAGAATAGGATACCAAAAAAATCCTGAATTATTTAATGGAATAGCAGAAAAATTGCCTAACATTAAATTTACATGGATTGGAGAAGGAGACTTAAAAAATAAATTAACTGCAAAAAATATTACTGTGACTGGATGGAAAGAAAGAAAAGAAGTGTTGCAAATTTTAAATGATAATGATATATTTATTTTAACATCTTTATGGGAAGGACTACCTATCTCACTACTAGAAGCTATGTACATGAAAAAAATATGTGTAGTTAGCAATGTTATTGGAAACAGAGATGTTATTAAAGATAGTAAAAATGGATATATTGCAAATAATTTAGATGAATTTGTAGAAAAGATAGAAAACATAAATAAAAAATTAGATGATAATATAACTGATTTAGCACAAAAAGATATTATAAAAATATTTAACAGTGACAATAGTATTAAACAATATATAAATTTATATTCAAAATAATTAGGAGCAGAAGATGGAAAAGAAAACGAAAATCGTATTTTATTGTGATAAATGGTTAAGTGGTGGAATTGAATCATTTATTATGAATATATATAGAAACATTGATATGAAAAATATAAATATCGATGTTTTAGTATCTCAAGATGGCAACAATTCTTATGATGAAGAAATAAAAAAACTAGGTGGAAATAAATATATCACATTAGAGAAAAAATATAATTCTCCAATAAAAAGAACAATTTTCAATTTTTCAGCATTTTATAAAAAAGTAAAAAAACTAGATATAGACATAATTCATATTAATTTATCAAATGCAGTAGGAATGATTTATGGATTTTTAGCTAAAAAAGCAGGAGTAAAACATATAATATTTCATAGTCATAATTCTGATATAGCAAATGGTAATAAAGCAATAAAATTATTAGGACATAAAATATGCAAAAAAATGTTTGAAAAATATGGAGATTACTACCTAGCATGTTCAGATGTTGCAGCAAAATTTATGTATTCTAAGAAAAACATCGAAAGTGGAAAAATAAAAATAATTAAAAATGGAATAAAAACAGATAAATTTAAATTTAACTTAGAAGACAGAAATGAATACAGAAAAAAATTTAATGCAGAAAATAAACTAGTGATAGGTACTATTGGAAGGATGTCTGAACAAAAAAACCAAGAATTTTTATTAAGGATATTGAAAGAAATTAATAATAAAAATAAAGAAACAAAGTTAGTTCTAATTGGAGAAGGAGAAAAAAAATCAGAACTTGAACAATTATCTGAAGATTTACATATTAAAGAAAATGTATGTTTTTTTGGAGTTACAGACTTTCCTGAAAAATGTTTAAGTGCGATGGATGTTTTTGTTTTGCCATCACTATTTGAAGGAAATCCTGTAGTAGGTATAGAGGCTCAAACAAATGGATTGAAATGTCTATTTTCAGATACTATTACAAGAGAAGCTAAAATAACAGATTTAGTCAAATTTTTGTCAATAAAAGACATAGAACCTTGGGTAGAAGAAATTTTAAAATTAAATATAGATGAAAATAGAAAAAGCCAAGATGAAGAAATAAGAAAAAAAGGTTTTGATGTAAAACAAATTGCCATAGAATTAAAAAATTTATATTTATCAATAAATAAAGGAGAGACTATAGATGGATAAAATAGGAATTGTAACAGGATATCATATAATAAATTATGGAAGTGCTTTACAAGCATTTGCTACACAAAAATATTTAGATGATAAAAATATACCAAATGAATGTATACATTATGAAAAGAAAAACAGTATATCTCAGATATTAAGGGTATTTAATAAACCACTATTAAAAGCTAAAATGGCAACAATAAAAAAAGGACAATATGCAAAAAAACATTATGATACTTTTGGAAAATATCTAGAAATGAGAAATAAGAAATTTAAAGAGTTTGTACAGGAAAAATTTAGATTATCTGATACTTACACAGGATATGAAAACTTAAAAAAAGCAACTAAAAATTATAATGCATTTTTACTAGGAAGTGATCAGGTATGGAACCCAATGAATTTTGGAAGCCATTATTACACATTAGAATTTGTACCTGATAATATACTAAAAATTGCATATGCACCAAGTTTTGGAGTATCTAAAATACCTAAAAATCAAGTAGAAAGAACGAAAAAGTTTTTAAATAGAATTGAATATATATCTGTACGTGAGAAAAAGGGACAAGAATTAATAAAAGAATTAACAGGAAGAGATGTACCAGTTGTAGTAGACCCAACTTTATTATTAACACTTGAACAATGGCAAACTATTTATCCAAAAGAAAGAATAGTTAAAGATAAGTATATATTCTGTTACTTTTTAGGAACAAACAGTTCACATAGAGAATTTGCTAAAAAATTACAAGAAATCACAGGATATAAAATTATAACTTTACCACATATGGATGAAATTGTACCAGGAGATTTTGAGTTTGGAGAAAGTTTATATGATATAGGTCCAAAAGAATTTTTAAATTTAATAGCAAATGCAGAATATGTGTGTACAGACTCATTCCATGGAACAGTATTTTCAATTTTACACCATAAAAAATTCTTTACATTTAGTAGATATGCAGAAAATAAAAAAGATTCTACAAATTCTAGGCTAACATCTTTGCTAGGAATTTTAGGAATAGAAGGTAGATTATATACATCAAAAGAAGATCCTAAAACTGAATATGAAAAAGAAATTGATTATAAACAAGTAGACGAAAATTTACAAAAAATAAGAGAAGAATCAAAAAAATATTTAGATAATGCACTTTCAAAAATAAAGTAGGAGAATAAAAAATGATAGATATAAAAAACAAAAAAGATTGCTCAGGATGCACAGCATGTTATAATGTTTGTCCAACAAATGCTATAGAAATGGTCATAGATGAAGAAGGATTTAAATATCCAAAAATCAATAAAGATAAATGCATAAAATGCAATTTATGTTCAAAAATTTGTCCTATGCTAAAAAATAAGGAAAATGATACAACTAATATTAAATGCTATGGAGCATACAATAAAAATGATGAAATAAAGAAAAATAGCACATCAGGAGGATTCTTTTCAGTACTGGCTGAAAAAATAATTGACAAAAATGGAGTGGTATATGGAGCAAAGTTTGACAAAAATTTTAATGTTGTTCACTATGGTACAGACAAAAAAGAGGAACTAGAAGTATTTAGAGGATCAAAATATGTAAAAAGTGAATTAGATAAAATATTTACAGAAATAAAAGAAATATTGGAACAAAACAAACTAGTATTATTTTCAGGTACTCCATGTGAGGTATATGGACTAAAAGCTTTTTTACAGAAAGACTATGAAAACCTTATTTGCACAGAGGTTATTTGTCATGGTGTTCCATCTCCTCTATATTATAAAAAATATAGAGAAAGCAAAATGAAAAAATACAAATCAAATATAACAAAATTATCTTTTAGAGAAAAAACATATGGATATAGTAGTTCGACAATGACAATTAAATTTGAAAATGGAAAAAAATACAGTAGGGGACATGAATCAGATGAAATGATAAAAGCATTTATGAGAGGATATTGTTCAAGGGAATCATGTTATGATTGTAGATTTAAATCTTTTGGAACAGTGGGAGATTTTAAAATAGGAGATTTATGGAACATAGAAGGATATTTAGGAGAAGAATTTAAAGATGGCGCAACATTGGTAATAACATGTTCTCAAAAAGCAGAAAAATTATTAGAAGAATTAAAAGACAAGATAGGAATTAAAGAAATTAACAAAGAAAAAGCAGAATATTATAATGGAAATGGTGGAACATCAATGATTTTACATTCTGCAAATAGACCAAATGAGAGAGATACATTTTTAAAAGATACAAGTACAATGAATTTTAAAGACTTAAGAAATAAATATCTAAAGATGACATATAAAGAATATGCTAAAATGAAATTAAAACCAATATTATATAAAATGAAATTATTAGATAAAATAAAATCAAAAAGTAGGTAGATTAAAGTGGAGAAGGTAAGTATTATTATACCAGTATATAATTCTGCGGATTATTTGGAAGAATGTATTAAATCTGTGTTAAATCAAACATATGATAATTATGAAGTTATAATAGTAGATGATGGCTCAAAAGATAATTCATCACAAATATACAAAGAATATGCTAAGAAAGACAAGAAGATAAAACTATTTTACCAAGAAAATTCAGGTGTTTCAGTAGCTCGAAATAAAGGGTTAGAAATTGCTAATGGTAAATATATTATGTTTTTAGATGCTGATGATTGGATTGAAAAAGATTATATAAATAAAATGGTAGAAATTATAGAAAAAGAGAATGCGGATTTAGTACAATGTAATTTTTATTATGCTAGAGAGGGAAAATTAGAAAAAAGAAAGCACATTATACCCAAATATGATATTAGAGATAACATGGAAGAATTACAATTAGATATTTTGTATAAAGAATATGATGAAAAGATAAACAATAAGAGTGTTGGAGCAATAAGAGCAGTATGGGGAAAACTATTCAAATCATCTATATTAGAAAAGGTAAGATTTAATGAAAAAATAGATATATTTGAAGATGGAATTTTTATATTAAATGTACTACAAAATGTAAACAAGGCTGTCTTAATAGATGAATATTTATATTATTATAGAATAACAAATGATTCATCAAATATAAAATATAAGTCTGATTTTAATAAAAAGGTTTTAATTATTTTTGAAGCAATTAATGAATTTATTGTAAAATATAAAAAGGATAAAAGATTTGAAAGGTATCTTCAAATTGTTGTTTTTGAAATGATATCATCAACTATTGAAAAAAATCTATTTAACATATATAATAAATCAAAAAAGAAAGAAAAAATTGCAAAACTAGAACAATTTTTAAAAAATGACTATTGTCAAAAAGCTATTGACAGTGTAGTGTATGATGACTTAAACCAAAATCAAAAATTATTATACAGACTTTTAAGAAAAAAGGCTTATAGTATTGCATATTATTTGTACAATTTAAAACAAAAGATTAATATAAGAAAAATTATAAGGTGAGATGTATGAAAAAAAACAGAAATGTGATTGGATTTGTAGTAGTTTTTATAGCAATTTTATACAAATATTTGTCTTTTTATGAATTACAAAGTGAAACAATAACAAAAGCAATATTATTTGTTGCAATACTATTGAATGTTGTTATAATAATAAAAAGAAAGTTTACATACAGACAATTGTTTATAATTCTACTGATATTTATGCTAATTTTATTTATGACATATTTAACAAAAAGTTTAGACTTTATTATCGTATTATTAATAGCTTTAATGTACTACAAAAAAAATTTAAGAGAATTTTTTAGAACCTTCTTTATTTCATCGATATTTTGCTATTTATTAACATTATTTTTGTATTTTATAGGAGTTCTAGAAAATCATTCAATTAGAAGAATCACAGAGGAGGAAATTATTGTTAGAAATAGTTTAGGATTTTCCCACGTAAATGGAGTATTCAAAAATTTAATTCCTATAATTTTAAGTGGATATTTTCTCGTTAAAAAAGAGAATATAAAAAGATATAATCTTTTTGTTTTTGTTATATCAACTATATTATTTATAGTATCAAATTCTAGAACTGGCTATATATGTGTAATTCTTTACTTGCTATTTACAACTTTTAAAGATATAATGGATATAAAAATAATAAGAAATAGTGTAAAGTATATGTTTATAATATGTACTATAATAACAATACTTATAGCTAACTTTGCGGGGAAAAGCTCAGATAATCCAATAAATGAGGTACTAAGTGATAGACCTGTGATATGGAACTACTATATAAATCAGATGGGAATTATAAAAATACTTAATTTTAACGTTATAAGTCAGCATATGGATAATACATATTTGACGTATTTGGTAAATTATGGAATTGTAATTTTTATATGTATTTTTTCGATAAAATATTATGGAACTAAAAAAATTGAAGATAATAGGATACTATTGATTACGCTAATATTATCTATATATGGAATATTCGAAAATGGAATAGGATATAATATAGATTTTACACTTATAATTCAGATTGTATATTTACTAGAAAGTAAAAAAAATAAAATTGAAGTAGGAGTTGATCAAAAATTATATGGACAAACATAGATTTATATGGATAGATATTTTAAGAGGAATATCAATGCTATTAATAGTATATGGTCATATTATAATTCATTGTGACAAATTAGGAGAATTAACAAAGTACATAGTCTCTTTTCATGTTCCAATATTTTTTATGATATCGGGTTTTGTTTTTTCATTAAATGAAAAATTAAGTTATAAAGAATATATTTGGAAAAAATTCAAAAGGGTTATGATTCCATACTTTATATTTGGTTTTTTATTTTTAATACCATTTGCTCTTTTAGGAAATGGTATTGGAGCAATACTTAATAGGGAAAATGAAGTAAATGTCTTTAAGAATATATTTGGAATTTTTTATGGAAATGGACATGATGGATTATTAAGGCAAAATTCATCATTATGGTTTTTACCATGTATATTTATAACACAGCAGTTTTTTTACTTTGTAGAAAAACTAAGCTTAAAATATAAAAAAAGAATCCAAATATATATTGGTGCATCATGTATAACACTTATTTTAGGATTTATAAGTTATTCTATACCACATACTAGATTACCTTGGGGAATAGACGTTGCTATTGTACTGTCTTTTTTCTTTGCTATTGGTAAAATTCTTAATATATTATATGAAAATTGGAAGAATAACAAGAACACCATAGTTATTGCAATAGTATTACTAATAATAGGATTTTTAGTAGGTATGTATAATACAGATATTTCTTGCATGAATCATGAATATGGAAATTACTGGCTTTTTGCAATATCAGCACTATCAACATCTATAGGACTTGTTTTTATAATGCAACGATTTAATAAAAATAAAATTATAGAATACATAGGAAATAACACTATAGGCATCTTAGTATTTCACAAATTAGTAATAGTCTTATTTCAAACTAAATTAGGAATAATATCAACTAATTTATTACATGGAAATATTTTTATACAGATATTTTTATCTTTATTAGTACTAATAATGTCAGTAGCTTCATGTTTTATACCAATAATAATTATAAAAAAATATTTTCCTATATTGTTGGGAGAAAGAAGAAAGGCGAAAAATGGAAGAATTAATAACAGTAATCATACCTATCTATAAGGTAGAAAAATATTTGGAACAATGTATAAACTCAGTATTAAATCAAACTTATAAAAATCTAGAAATTATATTAGTTGACGATGGTTCACCTGATAAATGTCCTGATATATGTGAAGAATATTCAAAAAAACAATATAAAGAAGAAAAAAATTTGTCAAAAAATTTGATTCCTTATTTTTCTGTT
>CALXHD010000035.1 GCA_944388015.1 uncultured Clostridia bacterium
ATATCAAGAATTTTTTTAATTTTTACCTATTATCAGTATCTAAAAGAAAAATCAGTATGACTTTTTTTGAAAATAAAATTTTATTTTCACTTTAAGTTGCACAACTTAAAGTTTCATATTATTTTCTAAGAACAAATCGGAAAGCCTTAAAGTTTGCAATAATTTAACTTTTCTCTTTGGCTTTCCTTTAATTTGTTCTGCGCCAAATTTATGTAATAAATTTGTGTACAACGTGTTTTATCTATTAGAAAAGTCAGTATGACTTTCCTAATAGATAAAAAAATCCCCATTTTGGATTAAATAAATTCATCCAAAACAGAGATATACAATTATGCTTTTTTTGCAATTTCAACAATTTCAGTAAATGCTTTTGGATCAGAAATAGCTAATTCTGATAACATTTTTCTATTTATAGTTATATTTGCTTTTTTTAGACCTGCTATTAATTTACTATATGTTGTTCCATTCATTCTTGCAGCAGCATTAATTCTAGCTATCCATAATTTTCTAAAATTGCTCTTTTTATCTTTTCTTCCTACATATGCATATGCTAATGATTTCATTACTGCTTGGTTTGCATTTCTAAATCTATAATGTTTAGCTCCATAATAACCTTTTGCTTGTTTTAATATTTTTTTGTGTCTTGCTCTTGTTGTTCTTGCTGTTTTTACTCTTGCCATTTTTATATTCACCTTCCTTATTTTGATTAATATCTAATTTAATAAATACAACTATTCGATATTATCCACCATATGGTAGTAATTTTTTTATTGTATTTTTACATGTCTTATCTGCATAAGCGTTTTGAATTTTTCCTGATTTTTTTTGTCTTTTTGTTTTATTTGCTAATAAATGTCTTCTATTAGATTTTGTCCTTTTAACTTTTCCAGTTGCAGTTAAAGAATATCTCTTTTTTGCTGCTTTGTTTGTTTTTAATTTTGCCATTATCGTTTCCTCCCTTTCGATTTTATTGTTTTTTTGCTAAAATTGTAAACATATTTCTACCTTCTAATTTAGGTTGTTTTTCTACAACACTTATGTCTTGAAGTTCTTCTATAAATTTATTTAAAACAATTTCTCCAGCTTTTACATTATTTACTTCTCTTCCTCTAAATCTTAATGTAATCTTAACCTTGTTTCCAGCTTCTAAAAATTTTCTTGCATTTTTAGATTTAAAGCCAAAATCATGTTCCTCTATATTAGGAGTAACTCTTAACTCCTTTACTTCCAATACTTTTTGTTTTTTCTTAGCTTCTTTTTCTCTTTTTGCTTGTTCAAATTTGTATTTTCCGTAATTCATAATCTTGCAAACGACTGGTTTACTATTTGGAGCAACTAGTACTAAATCTAGGTTTTCTTTATTTGCTATATCTAAAGCTTCTTTCGTACTCATAGTCCCTAATTTTTCTCCATCTTTTCCTATTAATTGAACTTCTTTCTCCCTTATTTGACCATTTATTGGTAATTCTTGTTTTATACTAAAACACCTCCATAAAAAAATTGACTTTTGTTACAAGCCAATCAACACAAAATAACCTTTTTCGCTATTTTATTTTTTCTAACCTTTTTCTTCTAGATAAGGTGAGAAGTTTAATGACTTCTTCTTGTAACGGTATATATTATATCATGTTTTTTTTATTTGTCAAGTTTTTTTTAAATATTTTCTATTTTCTCTTGAATTTATTTTAATTTTAGTATAGTATATTAATATATATTTTACATAGGAGGATATAAAATGGCAAGAAAAACAAAAGAACAAAAAGAAATTGAAGAAAATAAAGAAGTAAAAACTAAGAAATCTAATAAAAAAACATCTAATAAAGAATCATCTTCTGAGCCAAAACTAACCAAAAAAAATACCAAAACTGCTTCTAAAGAAATTCCAAAAAAAACTACTAAAAATACAACTTCAAAACCTGCTAGCAAAACAAATTCTACATCAAGCAAAAAAACAAAATCAACTAGCAAAAAATCTTCTGTATCACCAAGAAGAACTAAAAAA
Source organism: uncultured Clostridia bacterium (assembly GCA_944388015.1). Classification (GTDB taxonomy): domain Bacteria; phylum Bacillota; class Clostridia; order TANB77; family CAG-508; genus CAG-269. The sequence goes on from CALXHD010000035.1 coordinate 2,003, forward strand.
ACAACACAAAAATCAGAGCAACAAGAGACAAAAAAAGCTAAAGCAAATATTGTTGAATATTATGATTTGCCATATAGGTATAATCAAACAATAGTAAAACTACTTGCCCAAACACCAACAACATTATTTGTTTATTGGGATATTTCAGATGCAGATAGAAATAATTTATTAGAGCAGTATGGATATGATTTTTTTGAAAAAACACGCCCTATTTTAATTATACATAATGATACTATGAATTATTCTTTTGAAGTAGAAATTAATGATTTTGCAAATTCTTGGTATTTACATGTAAATGATAGTAATTGTAATTATAGAATTGAACTTGGAAGAAAGCCTGTTTATAATTATATTCAAAACAAGAATTTACCTAAAGAAATTCTTGAAGATAAAAATTCATATGTAAATAAATATCCTTCTAAACCACTTGATAAAGATTATTTTTATATTACAACTTCTAATTCACTTGAATCACCTAATGATCACATTCTATTTGATAGTTTTTCTAACAATTCAATTGAAATTAGAAATATAAAAACAAATAATCAATACACTAAATCTATAACTTCTATGAAGTTTAGAAAAAATATTAATAAAATTTACAATATCTATGATTTATATAAAGATTTATACGAAAAAGAAAATATAGAAGATATATATGATTTTTCAAATCCATCTTCTAATAGTCTTTCTTCAAAATTTAAATAAAAAATAGGTATGTCCTGTTTCAGGACATTTCTATTTACTATAAGGAGTTTTAATTATGCAAGAGAAAAAAGGTTATGTTAGTTTTGTTTTACATGCACATCTTCCATTTATTCACCATCCAGAAAGTGATGATTATTTAGAAGAATCTTGGCTATATGAAGCAATTTCAGAAACATATATACCATTACTAACAAATTTTAAAAAACTAGTTGATGAAGGTGTTGATTTTAGAATTACTATGTCTATGACACCACCTCTACTTTCTATGCTTGATAATAAATTATTACAAAAAAAATATATACATTATCTAGAACAATTAATTGAGCTATCAGAAAAAGAAATTAAAAGAACTGCATATGACCAAAGATTAAATGAATTATCACATTATTATTTTGATAGATATTCAAATGATTTACATTTATTTAAAGATGTTTATAAATGTGATTTAATCTCTGCTTTTAAGCATTTTCAGGACATTGGAGTATTAGAAATTATAACTTGTGGAGCTACACATGGATATTTTCCTATTTTATATGTTAATGAAAAAACTGTTAAAGCTCAAATTGCTGTTGGTGTACAAACATATAAAAGATATTTTGGCAGACAACCTCGCGGTATTTGGCTTCCTGAATGTGGCTACATTCCTGAAGCAGACAAGTATTTAAGAGAATTTGGAATAGAATATGTTATTACAGAAACACATGGTATTTTATATGCAAACCCTACTCCTATATATGGTACATTTGCACCAATAGTTTCACCTAATGGAGTAGTTGCTTTTGGACGTGATTTAGAATCATCAAGACAAGTGTGGAGTTCTATAAATGGTTATCCAGGTGACTTTAATTATAGGGAATTCTACCGTGATATAGGTTATGAAGCCGATTATGATTATATAAAACCATATATAGCACATAATGGAGTGCGTGTACATACTGGAATTAAATATTATAGAATTACAGGAAAAACAGAAAATAAAGATTATTATAATATACAATGGGCTAAAGATTCAGCAGAAAAACAAGCAGGTCATTTTTTAGATTCACGTACTAGACAAATAAATAATTTATGTGAACATATGGATAAACCACCTATTATACTATGCCCATATGATGCAGAATTATATGGACATTGGTGGTATGAAGGACCATATTGGCTATATATTTTATTTAAGAAAATCTATTATGATGATTGTAATTTTAAATTAATTACACCTTCTGAATATATAGACAAATATCCTGAAATTCAAGTTAGTACACCTTGCCGTTCTAGCTGGGGAGCAAATGGATATAGTGAAGTTTGGTTAAATCCTACAAATGACTATGTACATAGACATTTACATGTCGCTGGAGATAGAATGTGTGAACTTGCTTATCTTTATCCCGATGCAGACGGAATAAAAAAAGATGCTTTAAATCAATGTGCAAGAGAATTATTACTTGCACAAAGTAGTGATTGGCTATTTATTATAACAAATGGTACTATGGTTGATTATGCTAAAAAAAGAATCAAAGATCATATTGGACGTTTTACAAAATTATATTATCAGATTAAAGAAGATAATATTGATGAAAATTTCTTAAATGATATCATGGAAAAAGACTGTGTTTTCCCTGATATTGACTATCATATTTATTTATAGGAACAAATTTATATGCAATGTGTTTTCTTAACAGAACAAATCGGAAAGCCTTATAATTTTGCAATAATTTTAATTTTTCTCTTTGGCTTTCCGTTAATTTGTTCTGCGCCAAATTTATGTAATAAATTTGTGTGCAACGTGTTTTATCTATTAGAAAAGTCAGTATGACTTTCCTAATAGATAAATAAAGAATAAAGCTTTGAGCTTTATTCTTTATTTATGTTATATGAAACTATATATTATTTACTACTTGCAGTATATCCTGTTTTATTTATAATTTGATTACTAATTTGTTTAACACCATCTGGTAAAACATAATCTGTTTGACCAAATACTTCTTGATGTAATTGGATTACATTTGTCTCTAATGTTACTGGAACACCATACCATGCATCTAGTGTTTTTCCCTTTGTATCATAAGGCCATCCTATACTATCTGTTATACTATATGAAATTAATTGAGTTGCAAGTCCTAGTAAAGAATCTGTTGTAATATTTGTTTGAATTTTTGGTAGAACCGAATCTATTATCTGATTTAAAGTTCCCAAATCCATTTTTTTTGCTTTTTCAAATGCTTTCATAATAACTGTTCTCATCCTTTCAGTCCTTTTATAATCTCCACCTGTTGTTTTTCTTATTCTACCATATGTAACAGCTTGAATACCATTTAATGTCTGTTTTCCAGCTGATGTTAATGTTGGACATGTTTCACCTAAATTATTAGCTGTATCTTTTATATATTTATTCATTTGAGATAATTCTTCTTGTTCAATATTTATCTCGATTCCTCCCATTAAGTCTATTGCATCTGCAACAGCTTCAAAATTTACTGTTACAAATTCTGAAATATTTAAATCTAAATTAGTGTTTAAAGTTTTTACTGCAAGTTGTGGTCCACCATATGCATATGCATGTGTTATCTTTGTAAGTCCATGTCCTTCTACTTGTACATATGTATCCCTATATATAGACATTAGCCTAATCTCTTTTGTATTCTCATTTATACTACATACAATTAATCCATCACTTCTTGAACCATCATTTGTTTTTAAATTTCTTGAATCTACTGCAAGTAAAGCTATATTTCTAAATCCTTTTGATACATTGTCTGATATACCTAGTTCCTCTTCATTTAATTCAACAAAATTAATTTTACCTAACTTACTTTGAATATATCCAAACCCACAACCAGCTAAAACTACTAATATTAATACTAAAGCTATTAGTACTTTTTTCCAAGCTTTCATCTTAACTTTTCCATTCTGACCCATATTCCTATTTTGTGATTGTCCTCCTCTTGTTTGTCTTCTATTATTTCCACCTCTTCTAGGTGCTTCTCTTACATTACTGTGTTTTCCCATTTTTTTTTACCTTCCTTTTCCTATGTTTTGACTATTTCAAACAAGTTCATAAATCTATTAAAAATTAAATACATAAAATATAAATAATCTTTAATACATCTATTTAATAATTTTATCATAATTCTTTATGGCTTCTTTAATTTCTCCATCAAAAACTACTTTTCCTTTTTTCATTACCATTCCTCTTTTGCAAAAATCTTTTGCAACATTTGTAGAATGTGTTACAAATAGTAAGGTAACATCTTCTTTTTGTATAATTTCATTTACCTTTTTTATACATTTTTTTCTGAAAGCCTCATCACCAACACTTAAAGCCTCATCAACTATTAAGATTTCAGGTTTTATATTTACATTTATTGAAAATCCAAGTCTTGCTTTCATACCACTTGAATATGTCCTTACAGGCTGATCTATATATTCTTCTAGTTCCGCAAAATCTACAATTTCAGATTCTAGTTTTTTTATTTCACTATCTTTTATTCCTAAAATCTGCCCTTTTAAATATATATTTTCTCTACCTGTAAACTCTTGGTCAAATCCTGATGTGAGCTCTAATAATGCACTAACTCTACCATTAACTGTAACCTCTCCTTTAGTTGGAAATGTAACACCTGTAATAATTTTTAAAATCGTAGATTTTCCTGCTCCATTTTTACCAAAAATTGCTACAGATTCTCCTTTTTTTATTTCAAAAGATACATCATCTACAGCCTTTTTTTCTTTATATTCAATATTTTTTAGAAATATTGAAAGCAATCTCTTTTTGTCATTTTTAAATAATTTGTATATTTTTGTTACATTTTTAAATTTTATCACTGTTTCTTGCATTTGTAAACCCCCTATAGAACATCTGCTACTTCTTTTCTTAATTTTCTATATGCCCACATTGCTAAAACTAGCATTATTGTAAATGATATTGCAAAATAAATTAGTCTTTTTGGTTGTTCCCAAAACCAGGTTTGATCTATAAAGCAATTTCTATATCCATTTACTAAAAATGTTATTGGATTTAACATCAAAAATCTTCTAAGCCATGGTATTGTTATTGCATTTGCATCCCATAATATTCCTGACAACCAAAAAAATGCTGTTATAAATGATTTTACTAAATTTAGAAAATCTTTACTCATTGCCGCAATCAATGAAGAAAATAATGCCCATACGGTGAAAAATGCAAACATTAATATCATATAGAAAAATGCCTGTAACATGTATAAATTTGGTGTATATCCAAATAATGCAAATATTATAACCACAACAACCATTAATATTAGATGTACTATCATTTTAGATATACTTACAAATGTTGGTATTGTAGACACAGGAAATTTCATTTTAGTAACCAAATAACTATATTTTCTCAAACATTCTGTTCCCTGTGTTAACATATCACTCATATAAAACCATGGTATTAATCCCACTATCAACCATAAGAAAAATGGATGACCTGATATTGTAGAAGATGCCCTTAGTCCTATTGCAAAGGCAAACCAGTATACAAATATCGTAAATGTCGGCTTTATAATTGCCCAACTCCAGCCAAGTGCTGCACCTCTATATGTTTTTATTAAATCTGCTTTTGCAAGTTTTAATATTTGTTGTCTATATTGTATATGTTCTTTTATTATTTGTATAAATTGTTTCAAATAGTTTTCCTCCGTTTTTTTATCTTTTTGTTTCTTCTCTTTTTTATTTCTAAATAATGGATAAAATGCAAATATTTCTAGTATTACTATAATTAAGCTAAGTATTATATAAATTCCTTTGGTTGTATATGTCCTTTTTATCTTATTTTGTACTCTAAATGTCATATTAGATGATTTTTCTTGTCCATCTACAATCATTGTGCCATTTGGATAAACTGAATATTTAGTTTTATAATATGAAGCTATTTTTACAGTATTATCATTTGTTGCATCACTGGAACTTATCTTTATTTTATAAGTTTCTTCCCCATTTGGTTTAATCTCTTTAAATGAAAACTTTTTATATTTATTATTTTTTACATCATCACTTGTAAATTCCTTCTTATATATTTCTGTATCTTGTGAATCTGTTAAAATAAAATTATAATGTGTTACTTCCTCAGTATTCTCTTTTATAAATTTAATTTTTATATTATCAAATTTTTTATTTGTTTTAAATATCTGTTCAATCGTTCTGTTTGCAATTTTTTCTTCACTATAAGTCTTGTATTGCACTACAGCTTTATCATTATATGTATCTTTTTCTACTGCATATTTATTATAATTCATACCCAGCAAAGCTGTTGTTGAAATTATTGTAATTACTGCAATAATCTTTCCGACTTTTGGGAAATTTCCTTTTAAAACTTTTTTATCTTCTGTATAAAATACTTTTTGTATATAATTTAGTCCTATTGGGAATATTAACATCATCCATGGGAAAAATGACAAACTATATCTACTTAAAACTTCCCACATTAAATAAAATAAAAATGCTCCAAATAGTGATATATATATTGTATTATATATTTTATTTTTATCTCTTTTAAATAATTCTTTTGCTACCCCTATTGTTACAACTAATAATAATGTTGCTTTACAAATTTGAAGATAATAAAGCAAAAATATTTTTTTATTTCCTGCTACATATTCGTATAATTTGTTTATATCTTGGACATTTGTTAATTTAGATATATAATCATAGTCACCATTTGACCAATTTACTTCTAACTTATCTTTAAGTAATGAAAGATATCCCATTAATCCTAAATCTGATAATCTCTGTTCTATTATTCTTAAATCTTCATCTTTCTTTTCTTCATATGTCTTAAATTCATTTATATGATTATAATCTTCTGAATTGAATTTTCCACTATATTTTTCATTTAATCCCAATACTAAAAAATGATATGGTGGTAATTCATAATCTGTGTTATTAGGTATATTAAATGGTATTGCAACTACAGTATAGATTATTATTCCTAATAAAAAACCTGATATTATTGATGTTCCTCTTAATATTGTTTCCTTATTTAGTTTTTTATAAAGTATTAATCCTATTATTATTCCTATTAATAATATTCCTGCAACAACCCTTATTTTAAATCCAATTGCTAGTAATAAACCACTTATTAATAAGTAAATTGCTGATTTTCTTATTTTTTCTGTCTGCATTGCCAATATAAATAAATATATTGCTATTGCCACAAATGGCATGCTTAATGTATCTGTATAATAATATGAGCCATATAAATAAAATATTGGATTTAAAATAAAGAATGCTAATGTTGCTAAACCAACTTTGTAATTTTTTAATCTTTTTACAGATAAGTATGTAAAAAATGCTGTAAGCGATATAAATAGTGCATTTATAATTGTTGCAAATATTCTTATATTTTCTACATTTAATAGGTTTCCAAGATTATATATAAAATATATTAATATTGCAACTGGTGCTTGATTTGGGTATTTTGAAAAATATGATTCATTTTCAAATATTCCACCATTTTCAACCATAAGGCTTGCTTCTCTTTGAATATGTGATAAATCATATGTTGGTACAGATGTAACTAAACTTCCAAATATTGATATTCCCAAAAAAAATATTACGCATAATACAATTGCTACAATATTTGCTTTTTTTTCTTTTATTTTTCCTGCTAATTTTTTTATACTAATCAATGCAAATATTGTAACTATTACACCTAATATTATTACAACAGGACTTAAATCTTCAGCACTATTAAATATTTTAAATATTGAACAATATGTTACATATAACATTAATACTAGTAATATTGCTATCATTATTTTATATAAGATGTTTTTTACTTTCATTATTTGTTTCTCCTCTTTATGTATATTTTATTTTATTATCTCTTCTACTACTCTTTTGCTTGCCATTCCATCATCTAAATAATTATATTTTTTATTAAATTTTTTGTATTTTGAATCATACACAAATTCTTTTGTTACTCTTTTTATTTCTTTTATTAATTCTTCATCTGTTCTTGTTATTCTTCCTGGTAATTCTTTCACATCTATATAAAAACCATTTGACTTGTCTCTATAATGTTCCAAATCATACATATGAAATATAATTGGTCTTTTTAAATTTGCAAAATCAAAAAAAACACTTGAATAGTCTGTTACTAAAATATCTGAAATTATATACAAATCATTTACATCATCAACATCTGCTACATTATATACAAAACCATTATATTTTTCAAAGTCAAATGTGTTAGCTATAAAATAATGTGGTCTAAATGATATTATATAATCTTGTTCTAAATCTTGTTTTAGTTTATCAAAGTCGATCTCTTCTTTATACACATATCCCATTCCCGCTTGGTGTTGGTCTCCTCTATATGTTGGTGCATATAAAATTATTTTTTTATTTACATTTTCAATTCCAAGTTCCTTTTTTATTTTTTCTTGATCTTGTTTTGTAAAATTATATAAAAAGTCATTTCTAGGATATCCTTTTTGTATTATTATATCTTGTTTATTTATTTCCTTTAAATTCCACGCAGATATAAACTTTTCTGTAGCAAATTTTGAAGGAGATAGAAAATAGCTGAATTTTTTTGCTTCTATTTTATATCTCTTTTTAATTCCTTTAATAGTATTTAGTACATTATCAAAATGTATCAAGTCACATCCTAATCTCTTAAGTGGTGTTCCGTGCCAGCATTGTACAAATACTTGATTTTTTTTAGGGTATATATGTTCAGGTATCTTATAATTAAATATCCAATATTTAGCTTTTGCCAAACATTTTTGATATTGTGTTTTTCCTTGCTTAACTATTGTAGTGTTTTTATTTTTTTCTAAATCCCTATATTTTTCAGGGTCTTTAAAAGCCCATATAAATTTGTATTCTTCATATTTTGGATCTTTTTGCATATACTCATATATAGCTTTTGGGCTACATGAATAAGATTTGCCCCCATAACATCCAAATATAATTGTTTTTTCGTCTACTTTTTGTCCAAATGTTCTCATTTTAAAAAATGTATATCTATATATGTATAACATTTTTCTTACTATGTTTCTAAATATTAAGTTTTTCTTTGCTATCTGTGTAATATTTTCCTTCAACTTTTTCTTTATATTCATTTTCTGCTAACTCCAATATATATTTTGATAATTGATTTGTACAATTATTAGTATTTACGGTTATGTATTTGTTCTTAAATTTTTCTAAAATTGTATAATCATATTCTTCATCTAATAATCTTAATAATTTCTTTGGTGTTTTTGCCATATATTTTCCAACAGGCTCCTTAAAATAATTAAAATTAAGTCCTGGGTCTTGTTCATATTCTTTTAAATCATATGTGTAAAAATAAATTGGTTTATTTAACAAACTTGCTTCTATCGCAAGTGATGAATAATCTGTAATTATTTTGTCTGCAATATCAAATAGTTCATATGAATTAAACATATTGTCAAATATAACACCTGGCTTTTGTATATATTCATATTCTTTTTGATCTAAAGGATGTAACTTTATTACTAAGTTATATTTTTCTGTATCAAATTCTTGTATTAATTTATGTAATCTAATTTTTTTACCTTTTCTAAATGTAGGTACATATAATACATTTGGCTTTTCTTGCAGTTCAGGATATTTTGCATAAATTTTACTTGTATCTTTTTTTGTTAGTACAAAGTCTATACGTGGAAGTCCTATTAGTTTTATTTTTTCAGGTCCTATATTAAATGCTTCTTCATAACATTTCTGTGTTATTTTACTTGGTGCTAATACTACATCATAATTTTTATGCATACACATCAATTCTGCTATTTTACTATCTGCTCCTGATTGCTTTCCTATAGTCTGATAACCAAATTTTTTTATTGCTCCTAATGCATGCCACATCTGTATTATTTTTGTATCTTTTTTATGTTTTAATACACTTGCAACTATGCAATAACTATCTAATATTACTATTTTTGAAGTGGCAATATAATACATCTGTTTTAACATATGTAACATATATTTTATATTGTTTAATATACCTTTTTCCATTCTTTTGGCTAAAACAACATTTTTATATTTTGGATTTATTCTCTCAATTTCATTTATTAATAATTTAAAGTCTAAATTTGCATGATTAAATTGCCTACTTATATATACAATCTGATTTTTTGTTTTTAAACATTTTAATGGCAAGTATATGATTTTAAGTATTATAATTCCTATGTTTATTATAATGGATTTCATTTAATAACTCCCTCACCTTATTTAACTTCTGGTATTTGGTCTACTCCATTTATCGGATTTTGCAGACCTAATTCTTTTTTTATTTTTGTTGTAGATATCCCTTCTGTTCTTTCTAAATATACTACTTCACAATATGGTTTTAAGATTTCAAATTTCTCGTTTCCTTTCCAATCGCTTCCCATTACAACCATATCTACATGATATTCTTTTACATCATTTATTTTTTGGTTCCAATTTTCTTCAGGTATTACTAAATCTACATATCTTATTGCTTCTAGCATTTTTTTTCTTGTTTCATAATTATGATATGCTTTTTTATTTTTTAATTGATTAAATTCATCTGTAGATAATGCTACAATTAAATAATCTCCTAATTCTTTTGCTCTTTTTAATAATCTGATATGTCCATAATGTAATAAATCAAATGTACCATATGTTAATATTCTTTTCATTTTCGCTCCTTTTTCGACAAGTATTATGTTCTATATCTAAAATATATCACATTCCCCCAAAATACGCAATAGTAATATTTAGAATTTTATTGAACAAATCGGAAAGCCTTATAATTTGCAATAGCTTTAACTTTTTTCTTTGGCTTTCCGTTAATTTGTTCTGCGCCAAATTTATGTAATAAATTTGTGTGCAATGTATTTTCTCTATTAGAAAAGTCAGCATGACTTTCCTAATAGAGAACAAATCGGAAAGCCTTATAATTTGCAACAGTTTAACTTTTTTCTTTGGCTTTTCTAATAGATTAAACAAAAGACGATACAGTTATACCATATCGTCTTTTTGTGTTTTATCCATTTTTTTAGTAATAATTTTTAATGCTTTTTGTCTATCTATTGTTAATAAATGTCCACATCCTAAACATTTTAACTTAAAATCTACACCTATCCTTTTAATCTCCCATAATTTACTTCCACATGGATGTTGTTTTTTGGTTCTAACTATATCTCCTACTTGATATTCCATATAATCACCTTTACATAGCTTTTTTAAATCTTTTCATTATTTCGTCTTTTCCTAGAACTTGCATAATTTCGTACATATCAGGAGTATTTGTTCTTTTTGTAAGTGCTATTCTTAAAACTGTACTTACATCACCCACATGTGCTTCATACTTTTCAGGTTCTGCTTTAAATTCTTTTACCTCTTTTGCATATCCCATTTCTCCTGATAATTCCTTTATTTTATTAAACCATGTTTGTTTGTCATCATTTTCGTCATAGTATTTTTCTATGTATAAATTAAGTATTTTATTTATTTTAGTTTTGTCATTGATTACTTGATATACATATGATGTGTCATCTTTTTCAAATAAATTATCATACATATATGATATATTTTCTTTTAAATCTGACCATTTAGATATATCTTTTCTTGGTTTTTTGTTACCTCTTTCTATACCCAATACTTTTAGTGAATATTCTTTATCTTGCTTTAATATTTCTAATAATTCTTCATCATATTTTTTTGCCCAATTTATAGCATTTTCGTAAACTTCTTCTGCTGTCATTTTTGATATTATTATCTTAGATACATCTAATAATTTTGTCATATCAAATAATGCTCCACTTACACTCATTTTATTTAATTTTAATTCAAACTCATCTATTGATTTGTCTTGATTTGCTCTTCTCCAATTTTCAAATGTTGAATTTGCTATATTTATCAAATATTCTTTTACTGCTTCTTTTGGTATTCCTTGTTCTGCATAATAGCTTACAGCTGCCTCAGGATCTTTTCTTTTACTTAGTTTACGTTTATTTCCATTATCATTTTTCATAATTGGTGCTATATGAGCATACTTAGGAGCTCTAAATCCTGCTTCTTGGAATAATTGTAGATGTAATGGAATAGAAGATAGCCATTCATCTCCTCTTATTACATGTGTTGTTCTC
>CALXHD010000036.1 GCA_944388015.1 uncultured Clostridia bacterium
TTTTCTCTTTTTATCTTTTTTTTTCTATTTTATTCTTTTTTTTACTATTTTTTTCATTTTTTTATTTTTCTATTTATTTTTTGATATTTTTTCTTTTATTTATTATTTTTATATTTACTTTTCCACAGTCTTTTATCTTTATTTTTCTAATTTATTCTATTTTTTTCTAATTTTTTTGATTTTTTTCTTTATTTTCCTTTTATTTTTATTTTATTTTTTTATTATATAATTATTTATTTATTTTTTACTTTTTCTTTATTTTTGATTTTCGCTCATTTTCTCTTTTTATCTATTTTTTTCTATTTTATTCTTTTTTTTACTATTTTTTTCATTTTTTTATTTTTCTATTTTTATTTTATACTTATTTATTTTAAAAATAAAAAACATGATTTATATTTTATAATTTTAAATCATGTTTTTAAGCTAAATTTTTATAAAATTATTTTTAATCTTCTTTTATCCTTATTGGTAATATCATATATACGTAATCACTATTTTCTATTGGTTTTATTAAAGCTGGTGATATGCTTGATCCAAATTCAACAAAAACTTCTTCATCATCAATTACTTTTAAGCTATCTAAAAAATATTTAGGATTAAACCCTACCTCTAAGTTTCTACCTTCTGTAGATATAAATAACTCTTCTTTTGCATCTCCTGTTTGATTTGTACAAGATATTGTTACTTTACCAATGTCTATTTGAACTTTAACTGGATATTTTTTTTCTTTTTCTATACTTGACGATGCAATTAGGCTTATTCTTTCAAAACAATCTTGAAGATTGACTTTATTTACTCTTATTCTCGTTTCCCAATTATTTGGAATAACATTTTTATAATTTAGAAATTCACCATCTAGAATTCTTGTAACTACTTTACAGTTATCCATTTCAAAAAGTGCTTGATTTTTTGATATTCCAATCTTTACTACTTCAAATGAATCTAATAATATTTTATTTATTTCATTTAATGTTTTTCCTGGTATAACTGCACTAAAGTTATTTGTTTTTTTGTTTAAATAAACACTTCTTAATGCTAATCTAAATCCATCAACAGCTACTATATTTAATTTATTATTTTCTGTTTCTATCAAACATCCTGTAAGAATTGGTCTTGTTTCTTCTGTACTAACTGCAAATATGGTTTTTCTAATCATGTTTTTTAATGTATTTTGTTCTAGCTCTATCGAATTTTCTATTTCAATTTTTGGTAATTCAGGAAATTCGTCTGGATTCATTGTCGCTAGTTTATAGTGAGAACCTTCACATTCTATTTCTAGTAAATTATTGTTATTTACTGTAATATAAATTTCTGTATCAGGTAATTTTCTAATAATTTCACTAAACATTATTGCATTAACAACTGTGCTTCCTTGTTCTTTAACGTCACATTCCATTACATATTCTATACCAAGTTCTAAGTCGTATGTTGTTAATTTTATTTCATTATCATTTGTTTGAATTAGTATTCCTTCAAGTATAGGCATTGGAGTTTTAGAAGCTACACCTTTTACTACGGAATTAATAGCTTTTAGTATTTTGTCTTTGTAACATATAATTTTCATTTTTGTTCCTCCTTTTAATATATAATATAATAATATAATATTTTTAGTAGTAGTAGTAGTAGGTACTGTGGAAACTGTGGAAAACTATGTGGAAAGTTAGAATCCCTAGAAAAAATGCTGTGTATAAATCTGTGGAAAACTGTCGAAATTATTCACATGTGGAAAAGTAAAATTGTGGAAAACTGACTTATACACAGTTTATTCACACCTAATCCACAACACCATGTGGATAACCAATCTATTGCTTCCGTAAGAACATATCTACTTGTTTTTTCCAAACAGTTTTTTTTCCAAACATAGATTTTAAAAAAAGCATGTATTCTTAGAGTAACTTATTCCGGATCACTTGTTATAATGTTTTTCACACTTTCCACAATTAGTCTAGTATTGTTTTTATCTTTAACTTCTTTTTTAATCTTATTGTATGCATGCATGACTGTTGAATGATCTCGATCACCAAAATCCTTTCCTATTTGTGGAAAAGACATATTTGCAACTTCTCTGCAAAGATACATTGCTATTTGTCTTGGAAAAGCTATATCGCTTGATCTTTTTTCACCTGCTAAATCATTTTTGTCTATACTGAAGTATTTAGCAACAGTTTCTTTTATAAATTCGCTAGAGATTACTTTTTCGCTTTTTAATTTAAATTCGTTTATTATCACTTCTGCATGTTCTATTGTAATAGGACTGTGGGTTAAAGAAGCTCTCGCAACTATTTTATTAAATACACCTTCTAACTCTCTAATATTTGAATCAATTTTTGTGGCTATATCAGAAAGTATTGAGTCATCAATTACAATTTTTTCATCTTGAGCTTTTTTTCTTAATATTGCTAAACGTGTTTCATAGTCTGGACAAGAAATATCTGCTAATAATCCCCACTCAAATCTCGATTTTAGTCTGTCCTCTAGAAATTGTATATCTCTTGGTGGCTTGTCACTAGAGATTATAATTTGTTTTCCATCTTCTCTTAGAGTATTAAAAGTGTGGAAAAATTCTTCTTGAACTCTATCTTTTCCAGCGATAAATTGGATATCATCTATTAGTAAAACATCAATATTTCTGTATTTATTTCTAAAAACCTCTGTTTTATTATCTTTTATTGAGTTTATAAGTTGATTGGTAAATTTCTCAGAAGTAACATATAGAACATTTGATTTTGAATTTTCTTCTATTATTCTGTTGCCAATTGCTTGCATTAAATGAGTTTTACCTAAACCAACACCACCATATAAAAATAGTGGATTATAGGATTTTCCTGGTTCGTTTCCTACTGCTAATGCTGCTGCATGTGCGAATCTGTTATTATTTCCAACGACAAAAGTTTCAAAAGTATATTTAGGATTTAGAGTTTGATGATTAGTTTCTAATTCTGATTCAGGGACATTTGAAGATGAATCAGATATTATTTCGCCCATTTCTTCGCTGTTTTCAGCAGACAAATCTATTACAGAGAAAGTAAATTCACGATTTGTTATATATTTTAGTGTATTAAGCATTAAATCTCTGAAACGGTTTTCTATAAAATCGCGCTGATATTCAGAAAGGGTTGTAAAAACAATATTATCATTTTCAATCGTTTTTATACCTAATGAACTTATCCATGTATCGTAGGAAATTGAAGAGACTTCGCCCTTTAAAGTATCTTTTATTTTGACTAAAAGTTCGTCTTTGTCAATCTCCATCTGATTTTCATCCTTTCTATAAAGTTATCCACAAAGTTATCCACAACTGTTGATAACTTTGTAATATGATTGTAAAAAAAGCCAAAAAAATGTGAACAAATTTTTTGATAAAAAAAAACTTTATGGCTATCTTTTTTTTACTTCCCATATAATAACAGATTTTTTATAATTAAGTCAATAAGATTGTGGAAAAAAAAATAAAATTGTGGATAATTTTGTTATAAACTGTGGATAACTTTTAAATATTACAAAAATATTACACCAAAAAATTAGATATATTAAAAATTAGTTTTAAAAAAATTTTTAAATATACTTGACAATTCTAGTAATAGTAGGGTATAATCGATATACTTGTTAATTGGATTTAAAATATTCAAAAAAGATGTTTATATTGAGATTATGGTAAATGTTATAAAAATTTTGCTTTTGTAACTAACAAATAAAATGATAAAAAAAGCTATAACTCAATCAAAAATAATAATTATAAATCAAAATAAAATTTTGATTTTCATCAGATGTAAATAGAACGTTTAGGAGGTGCTAGATTATGAAAAGAACATTTCAACCAAAAAATAGACAAGAAAAAAAAGAACATGGTTTTAGAAAAAGAATGAAAACTAGAGCAGGAAGAAATGTATTAAAAGCAAGACGTGCAAAAGGAAGAAAAAAATTAACAGCTTAATTAATCGAGATATAAAATGTTGTATTTTGTTGTACATCATTTGATATCTCTTGCTTTTAATTTGCTAAAGGAGTAAATTAATAATGAAAAATACAAAAATGCTAAAAAAAAATTACGAATTTAAAGAAGTTTTAGCAAGTGGAAAATGTTTTTCAGGGAAGAATATTATTGCTTTTATAAAGAAAAACGGTCAACATAATCAAAATTTTTTAGGCTTAGCAATTAGTACTAAAATTTGTAAAGCCGTAGGAAGAAATAGATTAAAAAGACTTATTAGAGAAAGTTATTTTCTTAATGAAAAAGATATTATGTTAGGATATTCTATTATTATTTTATGGAACAAAAGGGCAGATTATAAAAAAGCAAATTTTTGGGAAATAAATAAGGATATGTATGATATTTTAAATAAATCTAAATTATTATTGAAATAACTTATAAAAAATTAGGTAAAGGGAAGATAATGAAAAAATTATTGATAAGCTTAATTAACTGGTATCAAAATAATGTATCAGAGTGGCTTTCTAGTAGGAATATAAATTGTAAATATTATCCTACATGTTCAGAATATACTAAACAAGCAATTCAAAAATATGGAGCATTAAAAGGTATTTGCTTAGGGGTATGGAGAATAATTCGTTGTAATCCTTTTTCAAAAGGGGGATATGATCCACTAAAATAGCAGGAGGAATAAAAATGTTTCAATTTTTTGCAAACATATTTGGATATGTTTTAAATTTTATTTATGAATTTGTAAATAATTATGGTTTAGCAATGATCATTTTTACAATAGTTATAAAATTAGTAATGTTGCCATTATCTATAAAACAACAAAAAACACTTAAAAAAAATATGAAATTACAAGAAAAAATGAAAGTTATACAATTTAAATATAAAAATGACCCAGAAAAACTGAACAAAGAAATGATGAAATTGTATAAAGATGAGAACATGAGTCCTTTTAGTGGATGTTTAAGTGCAATATTGCAAATTATATTGCTATTTTCAATGTTTTATATGGTCAGATCACCATTAACATATATGAAAAAAGTAGATACAGATACATTAAATTCATATGCAGAGCAATTACAGCAAGATGGGAAATCCGTAAGTGCAGCATATCCTGAGATAGATATTATAAGAGAATATGATTATTTACAAGAAAAAAATAAAGATGATGAAAAAATAAAGGAATTATCTTTAAATATGAATTTTCTAGGATTGGATTTAAGTAAGATTCCTCAACAAAATTTAACAGACTGGACAGTATATATTATTCCGATTTTATATATTTTCTCATCATTTATTTCTATGAAATTAACAACAGCTATGCAGAATAAAGATAAAAAACAAGATAATATAATAGATGTAACTGAAAATAATGGTACAAAGGAAAATTCGGAAGAAAAAGGACTTATCAAAAAAGAGGATGAAGAATATGACCCAATGGCACAAACTAATAAAATGATGTCTTGGATGATGCCATTAATGTCTGTATCAGTTTCATTAGTTGCACCATTAGGATTAGCACTATATTGGTTTGTAAGTAATATATTAATGATTTTAGAAAGAATTGTTTTGAATAAATTAATAAAAGATGATTAATGTAGGAAAGGAATGACAAATATGTCTAAAACTATTGTTGCAGAGGGAAGAACTACAAATGAAGCTATAGAAAATGGGTTAAAAGAATTAAATGTTTCCAAAGACAGAGTGAATGTAAAGGTACTAGAAAGTGATGATAAACGAAGTTTTTTCAGCATTTTAGCTCCTAGAGTTGTAAAGGTTGAAATGACATTAAAAGAAGAAATTGAGAATAAAATTGATTTACCAAAAATTAGAAAAGAAATTAATTTATCTGAAGAAGAGCAAAAAATAGCAAGAAATAATTTAGAAAACTTTTTAAGTGAATTTGTAAAGGAATTGCCAGAAGGAACTGAATATGAAATAGAAACAGATAATAAAAATGTATATGTAAATTTAAAAAATCAAAATTTAGGATTTTTAATAGGATATAGAGGGGAAACCTTATATGCGTTTCAAAATATATTGTCATCTATAGCATCTAAAGGAGAAAACCAAAAAGTTAGGGTTATATTTGATATAGAGGGATATAAAGAAAAAAGGCAAAAAACATTAGAAGATTTGGCAGAAAAGATTGCTAAAACTGTAATGAGGACAAAAAAAACAGTTACATTAGAGCCAATGCAACCATATGAAAGAAAAATTATACATACAAAATTGCAAGAAAATACAAAAATAGATACAACTAGTATAGGTGAAGAACCATATAGAAAAGTAGTAATATCAATAAAAAGAAAATAATAAAATCGGAGGTCAAAGGTCAGATTTTACGAATAGTAATTTCTATCTTTGACTCTTTTGATATATGTAAAAAGGAGTGATTTTTAATGAATGTAATAGCGTCTATATCTACGGCTCCTCGGTATAGGAGGAATTGGTATTGTTAGAATGAGTGGAAAAGAATGTTTTAATGTTTTAAGTAAAATATTTGAACCAAAGAAGAAAACAGAGATTGAAGATATAAAAGGATATAGCATAAAATATGGACATATAGTGGAAAACAATAAAATTATTGATGAGGTTTTAGTATCTTATTTTAAAGAGCCAAGAAGTTATACTACTGAGAATATGTGTGAAATTCAAACACATGGAGGAAATTTAATTGTTAAAAAGATATTAGACTTATGTTTAAAAAATGGGGCAGAGATGGCTGAACCAGGGGAATTTACGAAAAGAGCATTTTTAAATGGAAGAATAGATTTATTGCAAGCTGAATCAGTTATAGATGTAATTGAAGCAAAATCTGAAAGAGAATTACAAGCGGGAATAGATCAATTAGAGGGAAGATTATCTAAAAAAATCAGAGAAATAAAACAAAAAATTATGGATGTAATGGTTAATGTGGAGGTAGATATAGATTATCCAGAATATGATGTAGAAGAAATAACAAATATGCAAATAAAAAATATGTTGGAAGTAGTAAAAAAAGAATTGAAACAACTAGAAAAGAGCTTTGATAATGGTAAAATGTTGAAAGAGGGGATAAAGACAGTAATTATAGGTAAACCAAATGCAGGTAAATCATCATTATTGAATTTGATTTTGGACGAGGAAAGAGCTATTGTTACAGAAATAGAGGGAACAACAAGAGATACAATAGAGGAATTTGTTACAATAAATGGTGTCCCTTTAAAGTTAATAGATACAGCAGGTATTAGAGAGGCAAAAGACGAAGTTGAAAAAATTGGTATAGCAAAATCAAAGGAGATAGCGCAAAATGCTGATTTAATAATAGCGATATTTGATAGTAGTAAAGATTTAACACGAGAAGACACTGAAATTTTAAATTTAATTAAAGACAGGAATAATATAGTTATATTAAATAAAATTGACCTAAAATCGAAAATAGACGAAAATACAGCACAAATAAAGCAAGCTTCTAGTAATATTATAAAAATGTCAACATTAAATCAAATTGGATTAGACAATTTATACAAAAAAATTTCAGAAATGTATTCAATGGAGGAAATCAATACAGATAATAGTATATTAATAACAAATCTTAGACATAAAAACTTAATTAGAAAGGCATTTGATAGCTGTATTAAAACTGAAGAGGCTATAAAATTGAATATGCCTTTAGATATTATAGCTATTTCTATAAGAGAGATTTTAGAAGATTTAGCAAATATTACCGGAGAAATTGTAACAGATGATATAATAGATGAAATTTTTTCAAAATTTTGTTTAGGAAAATAAAACACGAAAATCAAAAATAAGACAAAAATATAATTTTAAAATAAAATTAATAATATTGAATAGAAAAAATGATATATGACGATTTTGGAACTAAATTTTGATATTTTAAATGTGGATTAGAATACAGAATTTAATTTAAAAAACAAATTGCTCATTTTGAGATAAATTTGAGAAAGTTTTCCACAGAATATAATTCTGCAATGAAAAAATATAATTTTGTCGAAAAATGTTGAGAAACATTTAAAAATGTATTTATTTGTTTGTTACAATTCTTATGAAACTGTGGAAAACCAATGGTTTCACGGCATAAAAAACTGATAACTTTTTGAGATAGTTACATAAAATATTGAATTTCTAAAATATATTAAATTAAACTTTACTAAATTAAACTATTTAGGTTAATTTAAACAAAATCACATAATGTTTACATAAAATAAAGTAACCTATAAGTAAATAACCACATCAACATAAATAAAACACTATTTTCAGTTTCACATGTAATTGGAAAAAATATAAAAAAGGGAGGAAAAATTAATGGAATATAATGCAGGAGAATATGATGTAGCAGTTGTGGGAGCTGGACATGCAGGATGTGAGGCAGCCCTTGCTGCAGCAAGATTAGGAATGAAAACTTTAATATTCTCTATAAGTTTAGAAAACATTGCAAATATGCCTTGTAACCCACATATAGGTGGTAGTTCCAAAGGCCATTTAGTAAGAGAAATAGATGCACTTGGTGGAGAAATGGGAAGAAATATTGATAAGAGTATGATACAAGTTAAAATGTTGAATACATCTAAGGGACCAGCTGTTCATTCACTAAGAGCACAAGCAGATAGAAAAAAATACCAAGCAGAAATGAAGCATACATTGGAACGACAGGAGAATCTAGAAGTAAAACAGGCAGAAATTGTGGATATAATTGTGGAAAATGATGCTGTAAAAGCACTTAAAACTGCGGTTGGAGCAGTATATAATGTAAAAACTATTATACTTGCGACTGGTACATATTTAAAAGGAAAAATTTTTATAGGTGAATTTTCTCAAGAAAGCGGCCCTGATGGGGTTTCGGCTGCTAATGAACTTTCTAATTGTTTGAAAAAATTGGGAATTAATTTAGTAAGATTTAAAACAGGAACACCTGCTAGAATAAACCGTAGAAGTATTGATTTTTCTAAAATGGAAGTACAAAAAGGGGATGAGGAGATAGAGGGATTTTCATTAGAGGATGACATTAAACCTTTTAAACAAGTTGATTGTTATTTAACATATACTAATGAAAAAACACACGACATAATTCGACAAAACTTAGATAGATCACCACTGTATGCGGGAAAAATAGAGGGAACTGGACCAAGATATTGTCCATCTATAGAAGATAAAGTTGTGCGTTTTGCAGATAAACCTAGACATCAAGCATTTGTTGAGCCTGTTGGGTTAGATACAGAAGAGATGTATATCCAAGGAATGAGTTCGTCTTTACCTGAAGACGTTCAAATTGCCTTATATCATACTATACCAGGATTAGAACATGCTGAGTTTACAAGACCTGCATATGCAATAGAATATGATTGTATAGATCCATCTGAATTAAATTTATCCTTAGAATACAAGGGAATAGAAGGTCTTTTTATGGCAGGTCAAATAAATGGTACGTCTGGATATGAGGAAGCAGCAGCTCAAGGATTAATTGCAGGAATAAACGCAACACAAAAAATTAAGGGAAAAGAGCCTTTAATACTCGATAGAACTCAAGCTTATATTGGTGTTTTAATAGATGATATTGTTACAAAAGGTACTAATGAACCATATAGAATGATGACATCAAGGGCAGAATATAGGCTACTTTTAAGACAAGATAATGCGGATTTGAGATTAACTAAAATAGGACATGAAATAGGGCTTATTTCTGATGAAAGATATCAAAGATTTTTATTAAAAAAAGAAAATATTGAAAAAGAAATAGAGAGATTAAAAAATACTATAGTTAAACCAATAAAAGATGTAAATACATTCTTAAAAAGGCTTGGTACAAGCGAACTTTCAACAGGTTCTAAACTATCAGAATTATTGAAAAGAACAGAAATTAATTATAATACTTTAGGAGAAATAGATAAAAATAGACCAAATCTTACAAAAAGAGAAGCAGAAGAAGTAGAAATACAGATAAAATACGAAGGGTATATAAAAATGCAAGAAGAACAGGTAAGAAGATTTAAGAAATTGGAAGAAAAATTAATTCCAAAAGATATATGTTATAGTGAAATAAAAGGAATCAGGATAGAAGCAAAACAAAAATTAGAAAAATTAAGACCACGTTCAATAGGTCAAGCATCAAGGATTTCGGGAGTTTCACCTGCAGATATATCTGTACTTCTAATTTATTTACAAACAAAAAAATAAATTAGTTATTCACATATGTAAAAAAAATGTGGAAAACTATAGCAAAAGTGTAAAAAAAAATGAATAAATTTTATAAAGGAGAAAATTTTTAATGAATTTTACAGAATTTAAAAATGAATTAAATTTAGGTTTAGAAAAATTAAATATATTTTTAGAAGAAGAACAAATAAATCAATTTTATAAATATATGAATATATTGATTGAGTGGAATAAAAATATAAATTTAACAGCCATTACAGATCCAAAAGAAGTTATACTTAAACATTTTATAGATAGTATCTATGTTTTGAAAAATATAGAAATATCAAGTAATTCGAGTGTAATTGATATTGGAACTGGAGCAGGGTTTCCAGGAATTCCACTTAAAATTGTCAGAAAAGATTTAAATGTTACTTTACTGGATTCTTTAAATAAAAGAATTATGTTTTTAGATAATGTCATAAATAATTTAGGCTTAAAAGATATTTCTACTATACATGGAAGAGCAGAAGAAATGGGTAAAAATAAAAAATATAGAGAAATGTTTGATTATGCAATTTCAAGAGCTGTGGCAAATTTAACAGTTTTGTCAGAATACATGATACCATTTGTAAAATTAGGTGGAAAATCAATTTGTATGAAGGGTGGAAATATTAAAGAAGAATTAGAAAACTCACAAAAAGCATTAGGAATATTAGGTGGAAATTTAATTCATGTAGAAGAATTTAATTTATTAGATACAGATATAAAAAGAAGTTTAATAATTATAGAAAAATGTAAAATAACACCTATTAAATATCCTAGAAAGCCTGGAACACCAGTCAAAGAGCCATTAATATAAATATACAATAACTAAAATTAATAGTTTATATGTATCATATAATAAATATTGTAAAGATGAGATTAAAAATTTCATCTTTTTTTGAAAACTCATTGACTTTTTAAAAAGAATTATATATGATAGATATATAAAGGTAATAAAACTATTAAATAAAATTTAACTAAAATGAATGGGGGCATAGAAGTGGGAAAAATAATATCAATTGCAAATCAAAAAGGTGGTGTAGGCAAGACGACAACTACAATTAATTTAGGCACATGTTTAGCAAAAAAAGGAAAGAAAGTATTATTAATAGATGCAGACCCACAGGGAAATGCTACAAGTGGACTAGGAGCAGAAAAAGAGGTAGAGTTTTCTACATATGATATTTTAGTGGGAGATACAGAACTTAAACAAGCAATAGAACAAACAGGTGTCAAAAATTTGTTTGTATGTCCATCTAATATAAATTTAGCTGGAGCGGAAGTAGAACTAGTTTCAATGATGTCAAGAGAACAAAGGTTAAAGGAAAAATTGGATGAAGTAAAAGATGTTTTTGATTATGTACTAATAGACTGTCCTCCATCATTAGGATTGATAACTTTGAATTCTTTTACGGCATCAGATAGTGTGTTAATTCCAGTACAATGTGAGTATTATGCACTAGAAGGTCTAGGACAACTGTTAAATACTGTAAATTTAGTGAAGAAACATCTTAATAAAAATTTACAAATTGAGGGAGCATTACTTACAATGTATGATATAAGGACAAATTTATCAAATCAAGTTGTGAAAGAAGTTAAAAAATATTTTGATAATAAAGTATATAAAACTGTTATACCTAGAAATGTTAGATTAAGTGAGGCTCCAAGTTATGGAATGCCAATTACAGAATATGATCCTAGATCAAAAGGTGCGAAAAGCTATGAGAAATTTACAAAGGAATTTTTAAAGAAAAATGAAGAAGAAAAAAAGGCAAAGCACATGATGTAAATAATAATAAAGAAGGGAAAGTGATAAAAAATGCCTAAAAAAACAGGATTGGGAAAAGGATTAGATGCATTATTTGGACCAGTACCAGAAGAAGAACAAATGAAAGCAACAGATGAATTTAAAAGACTAAAAATAACAGAAATCGAGCCAAATTTAGAACAAGCAAGAAAAAAATTTGATCAAGAAGCATTAGAAGAATTAGCAGAATCAATAAAAGAATATGGACTGATACAGCCAATAGTTGTAGTAAAAAAAGAAGGTTATTACATGATTGTTGCTGGAGAAAGAAGATGGAGAGCTTCTAAATTAGCTGGATTAGATGAAATTCCTGCAATAATACGTGAAAATGATGATAAAAATACTCAAATATCATTAATAGAGAACTTGCAAAGAGAAGACTTGACACCATATGAAAAAGCTATAGGGATAAAGAATTTAATGAATGCATATAATTTGAATCAGGAACAAGTTGCAAAACAATTAGGGAAGAGTAGAAGCACAATTACTAATTCGCTAAGAATATTAAATTTGGAACCTAGAGTTTTGGAGATGGCGAAAGAGGGAAAATTAACAGAAGGACATTTTAGAGCATTACTTGCTGTACAAGATCCTGAAAAACAATATAGGCTAGCTTTACAGATGATTGAAAGAGGAGTAACTGTAAGACAAGCAGAGAAAACAGCGCAGAAAAAAGAAGAAACAGTTGAGCAAATGGAGAGAAAACAAATACTATATAGGGATATAGAACATACATTTCAAAATTTCTTTGGTACAAAAGTAAGATTAGATGCGGGAAAGAGAAGAGGCAAAATAATAATTGAATACACAGGCAATGACGATTTAGAGAGGATTTTGAATTTGATGAAATAGTTGAAATGAGAATAAGTTCAGGAGGTAGAAATGATAATGGAAAATTTAGTGGAAATATTAAAAAATGATAATTCATTTATTATATGTTTTGTTCTTCTAATTGTATTAATATTAGGATTCATTATATTATTAGTAAAAATGCAAAGATTAAATAAAAGATATAAAACGTTTATGAAGAAATTAAGCTCAAATACAAATATAGAGGAAGACTTAGAAAGCTATATATATAGGGTAGAAAAAGTTGAAAAGCAAAATTTAGAAATATTATCTTATTGTAAAAGTTTGGAGCAAGAATTAACAGGTTGTATACAAAAGATAGGGATTGTTAGATATAGTGCTTTTAAAGATACTGGAAGTGATTTAAGTTTTGCATTAGCTATGTTGGATGAAAAAAATAATGGGGTAGTATTAAATGGTATATATTCAAGAGAAATGTCAAATATTTATGCAAAACCTGTTGAGAATGGTAAATCTAAGTATACTTTGTCTGAAGAGGAAAAACAAGCAATAGAGAAAGCAGTTAATAGTAAACAAGTTTATAGGATAGAAGGAAAGTAATTAAGAAAATGGTAATTATAATGTTTAATTAAAAATGTAGGAAAATTATATAAGAAAAGAGAGAGTTAATGAAATCAAAGATTTTAACATACACATGTGTAAAATTGCTTTGCAATTATTGCACGAATTTAAAATCTTGACCTTCATGTATAGAAATAATTTTGTTTTTTTGAAAATAAGTTTCTATTTTTCATTTGAGTAATTTAAGGTTTCATATCATTTCCTATATAATAAAAAAATCGGCTATACCAAGCCGACTTTTTTATCTATTAGGAAAGTCATACTGACATTCCTAATAGATAAAACACATTGCACACAATTTTACTAGCGTAAAATTGGC
>CALXHD010000037.1 GCA_944388015.1 uncultured Clostridia bacterium
GTCCGTTCGACTTGCATGTCTTATGTGCGCCGCCAGCGTTTATCCTGAGCCAGGATCAAACTCTCTTGTTATTTTTTTATTAACTTAAACTTTGTTTAAGTTAATTATTTTATTTTCAAGTTTTTTCCAACTCTTTTTTTTCAAATTTACTTGTTCGGTACTTTTCTTTATTTAGAAAATACCGCTTCGGTTTATTCTCTAAAGGATTTTATTGTTTACTTTTCAATGTACTTAATTTCCTTTTCTTCAAAGGACGATTTGCATTATACTATACAAATTTTATTTTGTCAACACATTTTTACAAAATTTTTAAAATATTTTTTTACCTTATTTTGGGCAAAATAAAAAACTAGTAATTATCGTTTTATTTTATTCATTAAGTTTTAAAATATTACTAATTTTTTCTCTTTTATTTTAAACTTTTTTGTCTGTTGCTGTGTACTTTTTTATATTAACATTTTTTAAATCTTTTGTCAACACTTTTTCTGAAATTTTTTTATTATTTTTAAAAATCTACTAGTATTAAGTCATCACCTATGCATTTTATATTTTGCCATGGGATTTCTATGTCATCATTTTGTGAAAATATATTGATTAATTTATTGCCACCTGGCACAATTATAGATGTTATTCTTCCTGTTTCTAAATCTGCACAAACATCTTGAACAAAGCCGTAATCTTTTTCCATCTTTTATATTTATTACTTCTTTATGTTTGAAATCCAAACCTTTATCTACCATCTAACTATCACCTTTGTATAATATATTTAGGTTTTTTATACAGGCTTTACCTATAAACCTCTTTTCAATATATTTTTATTTTCTATATATTATAACTTTTAATTCTTTGTAATAGTATATTCAACTTTTCTTATAATATTAAAACAGAGCTTCTATGAAACTCTGTTTTTATTTTTGTTCTTACATTTATATCTATTTTCCTAAAGGTAATATTGAGGCAATCCTTCCGGCAAAGTCCATAAAATTTTGTGATTGTAAAATTACTTTTCCTGGACCTACTAATCTAGTTAAAAATAATCCTTCTCCTCCTAAAAATATATTTCCTAATCCTTTTACTGTTTCTATTTCATATGATACACTTTGTTCAAATGCGACTACATTTCCAGTATCTACTTTAATTACTTCTCCTGCTTGTAGTTCTTTTATTATTGGGTCTCCATCTATTTCTAAAAATAGATATCCATTCCCTTTTGCTTCTTGTAATATAAAGCCTTCTCCTCCAAATAATCCCGTTGATAGTTTTTTATTAAATTTTAATTTTAAGTCAACTCCATCTTCAGCACATAAAAATGCTCCTTTTTGCATTATTAATCCTTCAGGAATTGTTGATAAATTTATTGGCATAATGTCTCCTGGTACAGTTGTTGCAAATGCAACTTTTGCCTCATCACTTTCTGCTGTATATGATGTCATAAATATTGATTCTCCTGTAAATATTCTTCCTAAACTTCTTGCTATTCCACCTCTTGCATTTGTTGTCATCTTAATTCCTTGTGTTTGCCATGTCATTCCTCCACTTTGTGTATACATTGTTTCTCCTTTGTTTAATGTTACTTCAATTGTTGGTACTGTTTTTCCTAAAATTTCATACTTCATTTCTTTTTCTCCTTCTATATTTTTTAACTAGAATAATTATACCTTATTTTTATTATTTATACAATCTTTTTATTCTATTAATTGCATTTTTTTCTAATCTAGAAACTTGTGCTTGTGATATTCCTATTTCTTCTGCAACTTCCATTTGTGTTCTTCCATCAAAAAATCTTTTTGTTATTATCATTTTTTCTTTATCTGTTAGTTTTTTCATTGCTTGCATAATCGTCATTTTTTCTGCCCATAGCTCATCTGTATTTTTGCTATCTTTTACCTGATCCATTATATATATGTTTTCTGCCCCATCATTATATACTGGCTCTTGTAGAGATATTGGGTCTTGAATTGCATCTAGACTTATTGCTACTTCTTCTCTTTCTACTTCTAATTCTTTTGCTATTTGATCTATTGTTGGCTCTTTATTATTTTCTTTTATATAATTTTCTTTATATTGTAATACCTTATAAGCTAAATCTCTTATCGATCTACTTACTCGTATACTGTTATTATCTCTTAAATATCTTTTTATTTCTCCTGCTATCATTGGGACTGCATATGTTGAAAATTGTACATTCTGATTTAAATCGAAATTATCTATTGCTTTTATTAATCCCACACACCCCACTTGAAATAAGTCATCTGCCGATTCTCCTCTTCCATGAAATCTTTGTATTATACTTAACACTAATCTTAAGTTTCCATATATAAATTTTTGTCTTGCTTCTTCATCACCTTTTTTTATTTTAATAAACAGTTCTTCTTTTTCTTCTTTTGATAGTATTGGTAAATTAGATGTGTTTACCCCACATATTTGCACTTTATTTAGCAAAAGAAAAACCTCCTTTTGGATATACTTATATTTTCTAGTATTTCCATATTGAGGTTTATTATTCATTTTAAGTTTTTATATTACTTTTGTGTAATTGTTTTATTCAATACTTAAATTTTAAACTTCTCTGTCTTGCTGTACTGTTTTTTTATTTATGCTTTTTGTTTCTGTTTCTTGTGTTTTTAATCCCTTTAACTTTCCATTTTCTGATATTTCATCTTCAAACCTTTTGTGTTCATCAATTGTATCTGTTTTTGTTTCTTCTTGTACTTCTGTTTCTTCATTTTCATCTTGCCATTTTTCTAATAACATTCTAAATTTTGATTTTGGCTTTCTCTTATCATTTTGATTATTTGTACTACTTTTTTCTTCACTCTGTGTTGTTCCATTCATAAATTCTGTATTTTTGTCTATGGTCACATTTTCTATTGTTACTTTTAAATCTTTCTCTTTTGCATTTATGCCATTTAATGCTTTTGCTTGATCCTTAATTTCACTACCAGTTATTTTTACTTCTACTTTTCCTTTATCTGCTGTTACTTCATTTAATACTTTTGCATCATCTTTTATTGTAGTATCTTGCACTCCTATATCTACTTTTTCTCCTTTCAAATTTGCGCCATTCATTATGCTTGCATTTCCACTAGCTTTTACTCCACTTATATTAATTTTTATCCCCATAATATCACTCCTTGATCTATAATCGCTTTATATTATACCATTTTTGTCTATTAATTCAATTATTCTTGTATTTTTTTATATTCGCCTTCTATAACTTTATATTTTCCATCTCCTTCATAACAATTTACAACAAAATCAATATCTTCTAATACATAATCTCTTTTTTCTGTTAAATCTTTTAGAAATATATATCCGTCATCTTCTATTGCTTCATATATATGTCCTTCTTTCTTATAGTCTAGTGCTTTTTCATTTTCTTGTGTTTTTAAATGTTTTACATTTTCACTTGCTAATTGTACAGCTCTCTCTTTTAAGTCCATTCTTACAGTTGGTTTTCCATCAGTTTTATATTGAAATATGATATCTTCATTTTTAAATCCAACTGGTACTTTGTCTCCTGACAATGTAATATGTTCGATGTTTCCATTTTCAAATTTATCAACATTATATATTGGATTATCTGATGGACCATTTGGCATAAATTTCTTTCTATATATAGTTCCTTCTGTTTCTGATAATTTGAGTAGGCTGTTGTCCACTGCTTCACTTAGCTCATTTTTATATCTATTATCGGCACTCCATCTAGATATTCCTATACTTGCTGCAACATTATCTTCCATAAAGTTTTGATATTTCCAATAGTTGTCATATTGGTTTATATTTTTTGTATTTTCCAAATGATTTGTTAATTCTTTCATAAAGTTTTGTACAATATTACTTTCTTTTACATTATTTATTAAATTATTAAATAGTTCTAAACTCAAATAAGATTCACTCCTTGTATTTTATATTTGTTTTGGGAAAATTACTATAAGAAATAATAGTAATAAAAAGATCTAAATCATTTGAATTATACACTATTTTATGCTTTTTTTCAATACTTTTTTGTGTATTTGGCTATTTTGTTACAGGATAATGTTGCGATTTGCTTGTATAATATTAGTTATTTAAAAGAATTAAATAAATTTATATAGTAATCTTGTTAGTTCTTAGAGCTTTCTCCTGTTTGATAATCAATATTAATTCCTGGTTGTACATTATATATATACACATTAAAGCAAATTCCTTTTCCATTATCTTCCACAGAATAGGCTTCTATTTCTACACCATTTGCTACTAAGTTATTTCCCTCAAATATTGGCGTAACTCTATATAATACATGGTTGTTAGTATTTTTATCCATATATTCTGCTACTTTATTTTCAAATGGTAACATTCCATTAACATTAAAATATCTAGTTCCTGTAATTAAATTTAATTTATTGTCATCTTCTCCTGCTAATTGGTGTCCTATCAAATGACATCTATTATATAAATATTCACCATCATATTTTTCTTGTGTCCAACCTGTTGGTTTTATATTACTAATATCTTCTCTTTCTTTTGTTGGCATTATTTCTTTACATATATTGGCATATGCAACCCCACATCTACCTAGATTATCCAGTTCACTATATTTTTCAAATGGTTCTGTGGTATATTCATTTTCTTTAAAATATGGTATATTGTTATTTATTTCAATATATATTTTGTCTGTATATGACGGTATCTCTTCTATGTTGGTAATAGCTTGTGATGTAATTACTTCGTTTTTTTCTGTATTGTTTAGTATTTCTTGTCCACAAAAAATGCTTGCTATTATGCATATTATTAGCACTATTATTTTATATAATTCTCTAATTTGTTTACTATTTTTCTTTCTACTCAATTTTTCTCGACCTTTCTTTTTTTCTTTATTTTATCATATTTAATAAAATTTTCATATAAATTTATTGAAAATAATTTTTTAAGCTCCTGTGATTATATTTCATAGGAGCTTAAATCCAGCTATTGTGCTTATCTTATTCTTTTTCTGCATAAACAATATTCCCTTTGTTGATTATTATTCCTGCATTTGGTATTTGATTTTTAATTCTCATGTTGTCTTTATCCATATTTTCTTCTTCATTTTGAATAGATAGTTCTAATCCATTTTCTTTCATTATTTTTTCTGCTTCTGTAATAGTTTTTCCTGTTATATCAGGGGTTTCGACTTGTTCAATTACTTCAATTTCATCTTTGTTTCCTTGGTTAGCTTCTAAATATGGTAATACCTCTGAGAAAATTTGGCCTCCTACTGGTGCTGCTACACCACCTCCTTGGTGTCCTCCTTCTCCAGTCGGATTGTATAAAGTAATTAATAACACTATTTGTGGGTCTTCTATTGGTGCAACTCCTAAAAAAGATGTAACATATTTATTGGTGTTTACACCATCTTCTGATGTTCCTGTTTTTCCACCAATCCTATAACCTGCAACTTTAGCATTTTTACCAGTACCTTCAGAAACTACACTTTCCATCATACTTAAAACCTTTTCTGAAGTTTCTTTAGAAATAGATTGACCTTTAGTTTTTACTTCTATATCTTTAATCTCTCCTGTTTGACTATCAACTATTTGCTTTACAATTCTTGGTTGAAGTAGTGTTCCTCCATTTGCAATACTAGAAACTGCTGTAACTAGCTGTATAGGTGTAATCTCAAATCTCTGTCCAAAGCTTATTGTTGCAAGTTCAACCGGTCCTGCTTTTTCTTCTTTCAAAAATATACTTCCACCTTCTCCTGGTAAATCTACACCTGTCATTTCTAGTAATCCAAATTTTTTTAGGTAACTGTAATATGTGTGTACTCCTAATTTTTGCCCCAACCCTATAAATACGGGATTACATGAATTCATTAATGCTTCTCTTAAACTTTCTGATCCATGTGGTCTATAATATCTCCAACATTTTATTCTTACCCCTGCTACTTCGATTCCTCCAGTACAACAAAATTCTCCACTATTGTCTGTATCTGTTATATGTTCTTCTAATGCTGCTGATGCTGTTATTGTTTTAAATGTTGAGCCTGGTTCATATGTATCTGCTATTGCTCTATTTCTCCAAACTGCCTGTAATTTTTCTGTTTTCTCTGATTGACTTAAGCTTTCCCAAGTTTCTTCAAGTTCTGTTGTATATGGTTCATATGGTTCATTTAGATTGTAATTTGGGTATGTTGCCATTGCTAATATATTCCCATTTTTTGGATTCATTGCTATTATGCTTCCTCCATCTGTACACTCATTGTCTATGCATGCTTCTTTTAAATATTTTTCTATAATTGATTGTATATTGTAATCTATTGTTAAAATAAGGTCATTTCCATCTATTGCAGATATATATTTTTCTCCTTCTTCTCCTATTTCTGCTCCTTTTGCATCAGTATGTCTTTTTATAGATCCTTTTGTTCCTGCTAACTCTTTTTCATATTTTGCTTCTATTCCATCTAGACCTTGATTATCACTCCCGCAAAATCCTATAATTTGTGATGCTAAATTATTATTTGGATAATATCTTTTAGTGTCTTCATCTATATTTATTCCTGTTGTAATATTGTTTTCTTCCATCCATTTTCTTAGTTCATCGGTTTTATCTTTATCTACTTTTTTTACAATAGTTTCTATTGAACTTCTTTTAGATACTTTTTTCAGTGTTTTTTCATAATCAAGTTCAAATAATTCAGAAAGTTTTTTTGCTACTTTATCTTTATTACTTTCCTCTATATTTCCGTGGATTAACTGTTACAGTTTCAACTGTACTACTAATTGCTAATATATATTTTTTAGTTGAATCATAAATTGTTCCTCTTTTTGGATTTATGTATCTATCTAATGTTTGTTGGTCATATGCCATTTTTGATAACTCTGTTCCTTGAACAATTTGTATATATCCTAATCTTACAATTAATATCATAAAAATTAATAATGATATAAATAACATATTTCTCATTCTTTTTTTAATTGATACTTTACTTTCTATATTATCTATCATAATAAAACACCTCTAATAATATTTATTAGAAGTGTTTATTTTTATTCTTATTTTTGAAATATCCAATCTATAATTTTTTCAAACCAATTTTTGTCTTCTTCAATTATTACTTTTTCTGTCGCAGATTCAACATAATCTTTTTTTGGGAGACTTATATATACGGTTTGTTTATTTGTTAATTTGTCCATTCCTAATTTTTCTTTTGCTTCTTTCTCTATATTGCTTAAATTTAAACTATTTTCAATATTTATTTCTAGTTGTTCATTTTCTTTTTGCAATGTTGCTAATTCTTTCTTTTTATCTTGCATTTCATTAAATTTTACTGTAATTTGGGAGTTTTGATAGCTGATGGCTAAAAGTACAGCAAATACAGTTAACGCTAATATTGTAAGTTTAATATGTTTCTTTTTTTGTTCTTTTGATATTTTTACTTGCTGTCTTGGTAATTCTTCTACGAGTTTAATTTTTGTCTTTTTATGCTTTTGTTTTTTTGTGCGTTGTTTCTGTTCTGTTTCTACTTTTCTTGGACTTGTTCCGTATTGATAACTTGCCATCATTACTCCTCCCTTCTTTTGTTACTCTTTTTCAAAAATTCTCAATTTTGCACTTTTGCTTCTTGTATTCTCTTCTTGTTCTTCTTTAGTTGGTGTTACTGGTTTTTTTGTAATTATTTTCCCTTCTGATTTTGCTCCACATACACAATATGGTAAATCAGGCGGGCATGTACATTTTCCTTTAGCCTCAATCATTGCATTTTTTACTGCTCTATCTTCTAATGAATGAAATGTAATAACACATAATCTACCTTTAGGTTTTAAACATTCTATACAATTTAATATAGTATCATATAAAGGCTTTATTTCATTATTTACTTCAATTCTAATTGCTTGAAAAGTCTTTTTTGCTGGATGTCCATTTTTTTGTTTTGATTTTGGTATTGATTTTTCTATTATTTCAACTAATTGCTTAGTTGTTTCTATTCTTTTTTCTCTTCTTATTTCACATATATTTTTTGCTATTCTTTTTGCAAATTTTTCTTCTCCATATTCATAGATTATATTACTTAATTGTTCTTCTGTATATTCATTAACTATTTTTTCTGCTGTTAATTCCTGTGTTTTATCCATCCTCATATCTAGTCTATTTTCACCTAAATAGCTAAAGCCTCTGTTTTTTTGATCTAATTGATATGAAGACACTCCTAAATCTAATAATATCCCATCAACTTTTTCTATGTTTAACTGTTCTAATATTTCTTTTATATCGTCATGATTTCCTTTAATATATGTTATATTATTAAATTCTTTTAAATTTTCTTTGGCTGCTTTCAGAGCTTCTTCATCTCTGTCTATTCCTAATATTCTTCCTGTGTTGTTTAATTTTTTTGCTATTTCTTTACTATGTCCTGCTCCTCCTAAAGTTCCATCTACATATATTCCATTTAATTTTATTTGTAATCCTTGTATACATTCTTTTAGCATAACTGGTTTATGTTTAAATTCCAATTTTCTACCTCATTTTTATTTTTATGTTCCTTTACAGCTGGCTATTTGCCAGCTGTCTTTTTCAAAAGTATATTATAATACTTATGTATTTTAATATTTCTTTTGTATAAATATCTTTTGTTAAAATTGTCTTTTGTGTTTTTTTATTCTTTTGTATATTTATCTTTTGTGAGTTTTTCTTTTGTATTTTAGTCTTTTGTATATTTATCTTTTGTTTTTATATAAACTTTTTCAAGTTATATACCTAAATTTGCCATGTTTTCTGCAATTTCATCTGCTGATATTTCTTGGTCACATTTTTCCCAAGTTTCTTTATTCCATATTTCTAATCTTGTTCCTACACCTATTATTATAGCTTCTTTTTCTAAATTTCCTGCTATTCTTAAATTTGTAGGTATTAGAAATCTTCCTTGTTTGTCTATTTCACACTCAGTTGCTCCTGATAAAAAGAATCTTACAAAATTTCTAGCATTTTTGTCAGATAGTGGTAAAGATTTTAGTTTTTCTTCAAAGTTTAACCATTCTGTTTGAGAAAATGCAAATAAACATCCATCTAACCCTTTTGTTAGAATGAATTTTTCTCCAATGTCTTGTCTCAATTTTGCTGGCATTATTAGTCTTCCTTTAGTATCTAAAGAATGACTATACTCTCCCATTAACAATGGTTTTCACCTCTTTCCACTTTTTTACCACTTTGTACCACTTTGTACCACTTCAATTAAATTTTAATATAAGTTTTATAATTTTGCAAGCATTTTTTAAAATTTTTTTAATTTTTTTTATACTTTTTTTATTTTACAATTTTTTAACTATGTAACTTGACCTAATAGTTTGTTTTTTTGTTTTTTATCTACATTATTAGTTCATTCTATTTTATAACTTGAATTGTTATACTTTTGTTAACATATTAAGGAGGCAAATTTATGAATGAAAAAGAAAAATCTTATAGGCAAAAGATTGGTAGAAAAATAAAATTAGCTAGAGCTAGAAATAATTATACTCAAGAAATACTTGCTGAAAAATTACAGTTATCTACTCGTTATATTAGTCAATTAGAGAGAGGTATTGCTTTTGGTAGTGCAACAACTTTAGTTAATCTTTGTAATGCTTTAGATATTGATACTGATTTTTTATTTAAAGAATTGGTGGATTGTAAAATTGCTGAACAATCTGATGCTTTAGATAATGAGTTTTATAACAATTATATGCAACTTAATTTTTATAACAGAAAAATTATTAATACATTTGTTTCTGATTTATTGAAATTACAAGGCAATTATTTTGAAGATAAAGATATGGATGCTAGGTAAAATTGTATACAATGTATTTTAACTATTAGAAGGTTAGTATGACTTTCTTTTGAAAATAAAATTTTATTTTCACTTTGAGTTGCGCAACTTAAAGTTTCATATTATTTCCTAATAGATAAGAATAAACGCGAGATGATTTAAGAGTTTTTGTTTTTTAAACTATTAATATCTCGCGTTTATTCTTATTTACTTTTTAAGGATTTTGTATACCATATCTTTTAATTTTTTGTATTTTTATTTTTTATTTTTACTACAATAATAATACTACATATGATTATGCATGTTATTATAATAATACTATGGTTGTTCACAATTCCTGTTGGTGGTATTATAATTACCCCCTCTGAAGCCATATAGTCTTCTTCACTATATGTTCCTGGTACTACAGTTTTTAATGGTATATATTCTGCTCCAGTTGTTTTTGTATCAGAATATTGCATTCTTCTTCCTACTGGATTTGTGTATTGTAATATTTCTACTTTTCCTTTATAGTTTTCATTTTCTTCTGCTGATTTATTTGTTATTATTTTTGATGCTATTAGCTTTATGTATCTTTCTCCATTCATTCCTATAGTTGTGTTTCTGACTAGTCCATTATTAACTGCTGTACTTAAAGACATTACTGCACATGTTGTTTGTTGTCCTTCCTCACTATTTACAACCAATTTATTGTCTATTAAATCACTAGTATTTCCATGATTCCATCCATAATTACTATTTGTATAATTAACTGTCATCAATCCTTGTTCTCCGTTTACACTAAATCCTTTTGGTAAATATACTACAATTGACATATCTGAACTTATTACTGGTGAAGTATTTTTTAGTGCTATAGTGTATTCTATATCTACTTTAGTTCCGTGTGTTACTTCAGAGTCTATGTAATATACTATTGGACTTGGTACTCCTACTATTCTGTTTACTGTTCCTGTTTGTAAATCTGTATCTATAAATTTAGCTGTTTCATCTATATCGTTTTTGTAAACTCTACCATCTGGTAGTGTTACTCTTACTGCTGTTACATTTATTATTGGCTCTATCATGAAATTATCTCTTTGTGTTAAAACTATGTCTGTTTCATCTGCATTTGCATTAGCTACCTCTACATATGTTATTGTATATGTGCTTCCATCAGGATTTACCCCATTCTCTTTTTTTACTTCTCTTCTATATCCTTCAGGGTATAAATGATATGTGCTTGTATCTGCAAAACAGTATGCTTTTTCTGATATTTCTTTAGCCTTTTCTCTATCTTCACTATTTTGACTATTATAATTGTCTAAAATAAGGAATTTTCCTGCTTCTTGATTATCAAATATTATATTATAATTATTTGTTATTTCAGCTCTTCTTGTACTATCTTCTAATCCTGCACTTACTGCAATCCCTGTACTTGATGTATTTTCTGAGATAGTCGTTCTCAAGATATGTTCTTTAACAGATTCTGCTATTGTGCTTACTGCATTTTCTATGTTAACCAAGTATTTTTCCAAGTTATTTACATTACACATCTCATTTACATATCCATCAACTTCTTCGTCTCCTGTTTTTGTTATCAATACTGATTCGTATATTCCATCATTTAATATTGCATTTATTTCTTCTCTCGTTGTTCCAACTATGGTTTGAATTTTATCTCTTATCGTTTGATCTGAATCATCATTATAAACAACTGTTGTTCCATCACTTAGCGGTATACCATCAGATAGTAAGAATACATATCTATTTGAATTATTTCTATCTGTGTTTACAAAATATTCTTCATCATTATATACTAGTGTACCATTATCTGTAAATTGTTTCGTTTTGTTGTTTCTTATTCCATATAATACTGAGCGAATATCTGTTGATCCTGCATAATAGTCTGTATTTTTTGCATCGTTTAATGCTTGATCTAATTTTTCATATAATCTTTCTTTTGATTTTGTTAATCCCTGTATTTTATATGGATATTCTCCAAATGCCACTATACCGATATATATATTGTTTTCATTATCCTCTATTAATTCATCTATTAGTTTTTTAGCAACTTTTATTTCTGATTCTAATCTAGTAACTCCATTTGTTTCATTTGTTACCATACTTTTTGAACAGTCAAGTGCTAAATAGATTTGTGTACAACCTTTTCCGCTTTTTATTATTTCTTCTCTATATGAAATGTCAATCGTTTTATCTGTTCCTGCTTTTGAGCAAATATAGTCTTGTCCATTATATTTTAGTACTTTTTTTACTTTATTTGTATCATTATATGTTGCTTCATTATCATCTAATAATCCGTAATACATTCTTACATAGTAATTGCCTTCTTCAGAAGCTGTAAAGCTATAACTTCCATCACTTCCTATGCTTGGTGTAGCATATACTTGGTCACTTCCTTCTTTTCTAATTTCAAGTCTAATATTGTCTTGATTTAATGTTCCTCTTTCATTATTATCTAATTTATTATTTCTAGTATATGTTCCACTTTCTTCATCAAAGTTTTTTAAGTCTTCCCATACATTTCCTGAAATAGAGCATAAGACTGGAATCTCCACTGTATGAGATGTTATGTATGGATCTTCTTGAATAGGATCATTGGGTGATGTTTCCGGGCCAGAAGGTATTTCAGGTTCTATTGGTGTTGTTCCTCCACTTTCTACTCTATCTGATGCTTCTCCTGCAACTTCATCTCTTAAACCCGCATTAGATACTATTGGAATTATAATTGGTATAATTATTGTCATTATTAAAATTATTATTAAACTTCTTTTCATCAATAATCACCTACCCCTTTATTTATTATAACATTATTTGCTATTTAAGTAAAGTTTTTTATGATATTTTTTGTGGCTATATGTTGCAATTTAGGTAATAAATAACAAATCGGAAAGCCTTATAATTTGCAATAACTTTAACTTTCTTCTTTGGCTTTCCGTTAATTTGTTCTGCGCCAATTTTACGTAAGTCAAAATTGTGTGCAATGTGTTTTATCTATTAGGAATGTCAGTATGACTTTCTTTTGAAAATAAAATTTTATTTTCACTTTAAGTTGTGTAACTTAAAGTTTCATATTATTTCCTAATAGATAAAAAAAATCCAAAAAATTCTGTCAATAATTTTTGAATATTTCACTAAAAAATAGCTTTATTTTATTAGCGAATATTTCACCATATGTACAATCTT
>CALXHD010000038.1 GCA_944388015.1 uncultured Clostridia bacterium
AAAGTAAAAAGTTTTGATGAAATGACAAATTTATCTTTAGAATTAAGAGAAAAATTGAAACAAAATTATACAATTTGTAATTTTAATATATTACAAAAACAGGAATCAAAAGATGGTACAATAAAATATCTTTTTGATGTATTAGATGGAAATGCAATAGAGACTGTTTTAATGAGTTATCACCATGGATATAGTATTTGTGTATCATCTCAAATTGGATGTAAAATGGGTTGTAAGTTTTGTGCATCAACAGGAATTAATTTTATAAGAAATTTAACAAGTGGAGAAATAGTGGAACAAATACTTGCAGTAGAACAAGATACTGGTGTAAGAGTTTCAAATGTTGTTTTTATGGGAATAGGAGAGCCTTTGGATAATTATGACAATGTAGTTAATGCTATACATATTATAAATAATCCAAAAGGGCTAAATATAGGGGCACGTCATATTAGTGTATCTACAAGTGGATTAGTTCCTAAGATATATCGCTTAGCAGATGAAAATATACAGTGTACATTATCTATTTCTTTACATGCAACTAATAATGAAAAAAGAAGTAGTATGATGCCAGTAAATAATTCTTATCCTATTCAAGAATTAATAAAAGCTTGCAAAGATTATATTAAAAAGACAAATCGAAGGATATCTTTTGAATATGCATTAGCTAAGGATAATAATGATAATCTAGATGATGCAAAAGAGTTAGTAAATTTATTAAAAGGAATGCTTTGTCATGTTAATTTAATTCCAATTAATAAAATAGAAAATGGAGAATATAGTAAATCAAGTAATGAGAATATAATGAAATTTAGAGATTATTTAAATGATCATGGTATAGTTGCAACAATTAGAAGAGAATTAGGGTCTGATATTGATGCGGCTTGTGGGCAACTTAGAAGAAAAAGTTTAAACAAGTAATTTTAGTTTCTTTTAAATAGTTAATATTATATAGGCTATTACAGAGGTTGCAGAAAAAATGGGCTGTGACCTTGACGTTGTGAAGTGCCTTATGTAAATGGTATAATTTTATGTAGGAAAAGTGCATAAAGAAACAGAAAAATAAGAATTAGTAGAGTTATAACAAGGCGTACCAAGGTAATATCTTGGTGCGCCGTTTTGTCATCTATTAGGAAAGTCATGCTGACTTTCCTAATAGATAAAACACATTGCACACAAATTTATTACATAAATTTGGCACAGAACAAATTATTTGATTTCATTATTATAATATAATACAAATTAGTCCACCACTACCTTCATTAACAATACGTTCCAAAGTTTCTTGTAATTTAATTTGAGCATCTTCAGGCATTTTGGAAAGTTTTGTTTGAAGACCTTCATTTACTAGTGAGTGTAAACTTTTTCCAAAAATATTAGATTCCCAAATTTTTTTAGGATCACTTTCAAATTCAGAAAGTAAATAATTTACAAGTTCTTCTGACTGCTTTTCTGAACCAACAATAGGAGAAACTTCTGTAGTTACATTAGTTTTAATCATATGTATTGATGGAGCAGTTGCCTTTAATTTTACACCAAATCTTGAACCTTGTTTTACCATTTCAGGTTCCTCAAGTTCTAATTCGTCAATAGAAGGTGTAACAATTCCATATCCTTTTCTTTCAACCTCATCTAAAGCATATGAAATTTTATCATAACGTTTCTTAGTTGTAGAAAGTTCACTAATTATTCCAAATAAATCTCCTTCATTTTCTATTTCAACACCAGTCATTTCAGATAAGATTTTGTAAAATAATTCGTCTTTAAGCTCGATTTTAATATTTACAATGCCTGATCCTAATTGAATATCTTGAACAATAGTGTTTTCTATAATTTCAGTTTTAGAAATTTTTTGTGAGCAATTAGAAATATCTTTTAACACATTTGCATCATTAAAAGCATCTTTTATTTCAGCCATTAATTCTGACTTTAGAGGGTGATTAAAATCTAAACCATCTATCCATTTAGGAAATTTAATTGCTATTCTTTGAGCAGGAAATTCATATAATACTTTAGAAAAAATATTATTAATGTCTTCTATACTTAGTTCAGCACAATTAATAGGAATAACACTTGTATTATATTTCTCAGAAAGTTTATTTGCTAAATTTTGAGTCTCAGCAGAATTTGGTTCATAAGAGTTTAATAAAATTACAAAAGGTTTATTTAGATTTTTAAGTTCACTTACAACTCTTTCTTCGGCTTTTATGTAATCTTGTCTAGGAATATCTGTAATTGTTCCATCAGTAGTAACCAAAATTCCAATCGTAGAATGTTCTTCAATTACCTTTTTTGTACCAATTTCTGCCGCTTTTTCAAAAGGAATTTCATCTTCAGACCATGGTGTTTTAACCATTCTTGGCATATCATCTTCTAAATAACCTATAGCATTGTCAACTAAATATCCAACACAATCAACAAGTCTAGTTTTGAATTTTAAATTATTATCTAAAGTAATTTCAATAGCCTCATTTGGAACAAATTTAGGCTCTGTTGTCATAATTGTTTTACCACCTGCACTTTGTGGTAATTCATCTTTTGCTCGTTCTTTTTTAAATTCATTGTCAATATTAGGAATTACGAGTAAATCCATGAAATTTTTGATAAATGTAGATTTACCAGTTCTAACAGGACCAACCACTCCCACGTATATATCCCCATCAGTCCTTTTTGCGATGTCTTGATATAATTTTGTATTTTCCATTTATATACCTCCTACTTTTCGATTACTTTCTAAATAGCTTTAATTCATTTATATTTATGAAATTTAAGATATATGACAAGTTTTAGAAAAAATTTGCAAAAATAAGATAACTGTGATAGAATAGCATAAATTAATAACAAAAAAATAAATGAAGAATAATATATACTATATAATGTATTTTGCATTATGAAAGATGTAAGGAAAACTGGAAGGAATGAGAGGGATGGATAAATTACAAGATGTAATTGCTTTATTAAAAAAATATAATCAAGAACATATAATAGAATTTATGAATACATTAGATGAACAAGAAAAGGATAAATTAGAGAACCAAATTTTACAAATAGATTTTCATCAATTGTTAGAATTATATGATAATACAAAAAGAAAGGTAGAAATTAAAGAAAATAAAATTGAAGAAATAAAATATATAGACAAACAGAAGATGGGGAATAGTAAAAAAGAACAGTTAGAGAATTTAGCTAAAGATATAATAGCAACTGGAAAATATGCTGTTGTTACAATGGCAGGAGGACAAGGAACAAGACTTGAACATACAGGTCCAAAAGGTACTTTTAAGTTAGATGTATATGGAAAGGGAAAATATCTTTTTGAGATATTAACAGATAATTTAAAAGAAGCCAATAAAAAATATGGTGTAACAATTCCATGGTATATAATGACTAGTGAAGAAAATCATGATGACACATTTGAATTTTTAGAAAAACATAATTATTTTGGATATGACAAAAATTATGTTATGTTATTTAAACAAGGGGAACTTCCATTACTTACCTTAGATGGAAAATTAATGATTGGAAAAAACAAATTAATAAAATTGGCATCTGATGGTAATGGGGGAACTTTTGCTTCACTTAGACTATCTGGAGCATTAGCCAATATGAAAGAAAGAGGAATCAAATGGGTATTTATTGGTGGAGTTGATAATGTTTTACTAAAAATGGTAGACCCTATATTATTAGGATTTGCAGTAGATAAAAATGTGCAAATTGCTTCAAAATCTATAGTAAAAGCAAATCCTCATGAAAAGGTTGGAGTGTTCTGCAATATGAATGGTCATCCAAAAGTTATAGAATATTCAGAACTTCCTGAAAAAATGGCAGAAGAAGTAGATAAAGATGGAGAGTTAAAATATGGAGAATCACATATAATGTGTAATTTATTTACAATAGATGCAATAGAAGAAATTAGTAAACAACCACTTATATATCATAGTGCAAAAAAGAAAATTTCCTATATAGATATAGATGGAAAAGAAGTTATACCACAGGAACCAAATGCGTATAAATTTGAGGCATTTATATTTGATGCATTTACTTTTTTTGATGATATTGCAATATTAAGAGGGAAAAGAGAAGAGGATTTTGCACCTGTAAAAAATAAAGAAGGTGTGGATAGTCCTAAAACAGCAAAAGAATTATATGAAAAATATTGGGGATAAAAATTTTACAAGGAGGAGATATTACTATGAATAATATTGGAATATCTGACTTATATTCATTAGATAAAACTATAGCGAGAACAATATTTGATGATGTAGAATACCCATGGCAGGTGTTACCAAAAATAAAAGATTATATAATACAACTTGGAAAAACATTACCAAAAGAAAAATATGATGAAATTGATGAAAATGTGTGGGTGGCAAAGTCTGCAAATATTTTTCCTTCGGCATATATAAAAGGTCCAACAATTATTGATGAAGGTGCAGAAATTAGACATTGTGCTTTTATTAGAGGAAATGCAATTGTTGGTAAAAATTCTGTTGTTGGAAATTCAACAGAACTTAAAAATGTTATATTATTTGATAATGTACATGTACCACATTATAATTATGTAGGAGATTCTATTTTAGGGTATAAATCACATATGGGTGCTGGGTCAGTAACATCAAATGTTAAATCAGATTCAAAATTGATTGTAATAAAAGATAGAAAAACAGGAGAAAAAATAGAAACTAAATTAAAAAAAGTAGGAGCAATGATTGGAGATAATGTAGAAATAGGTTGCGGAACTGTATTAAATCCAGGAACTATTATTGGAAAAAATACTAATATATATCCATTATCTAGTGTAAGAGGGATAATATCGGAAAATTCTATTTATAAAAATCAAAATGAAATAGTAAAGAGGATATAAAATAAATATCCTCTTTATTTGATGTTATATAAAAATATAACATCATACAGAAAATCTTTTTTTGATTTTTGTATACAAATAAATTTATTTGTTACTACATATTCTGGTTTCCAGGTATGAAGTAATCAATTACACCATAGATTAAAGCACCTATAATTGCAGCTATCCAAGAAATTGAATATCCTGCCACAAAAAATTGTGTTACATATAATGTTATGGCTGCTAAAGCAAAACCTACAAAACCTTTACCAAACGGACTAGCATGTAATCCTGTAAATTTTGTTACTAAATAGTCAATTAAAGTTAAAACAACTGCAGCGATAGCTAAAGTCCATATATTATTTATAGTAAATCCAGGTGTAAAGAAAGCAGTAATTGCTAATACTACAGCTGCACCTATTAATCTACCAATAATTTGCCAAGCTGTAGAAGCACCACCTTTTACATTAGATTCTGTGTTAGACATGTTGAAAGACCTCCTTTTAAATTATTAAAACTAAGTAAATTTAGTTTTTTCTTAAATCAATTAAAGGTTCTAAATTTATTATTAACAATTAAAAAATATTTATTCAAAATCTTTAAAAATTGTATAAAAAAATGATTTCTTGAGAAAATAAAAATAAATTAATTTGAAATCTGAATTGAATAGAAAAAATACAATAAGGGAATAGTCCAAAACTATTATTTTTTAATCAAAGAAGGGTGATTTTTATGTTAATTACATTTGTTAGAGCCATTTTCTTGTATATTATAGTGTTAATTGTTATGAGATTAATGGGAAAAAGAGAGATAGGGCAATTGCAACCATTTGAATTAGCAATATCTATAATGATTGCAGACTTAGCTTCTATTCCAATGACAGAATCAGGTGTTCCAATATCTAATGGGATTATTCCAATATTAGGTTTGTTAGTAATGCATTTACTTATATCTTTAATTAATTTAAAGAGTTTGAAGGCAAGAGAAATTATTTGTGGTAAACCTCGTATTTTAATTTATAGAGGAAAAATAGATGAGAAGGCATTAAAAAAAGAAAGATTTACAATTAATGAGCTACAAGAAAGATTGAGAAAAAGTAATGTAATGTACCTGGGAGATGTAGAATATGCAATATTAGAGACCAGTGGAGATTTATCTGTAATTCAAAAACCTGAAAAGAGGAATACTATTCCTGAAGATTTTAATATTACTCCAGAATATGAGGGCATTTCTTATGATTTAGTTATTGATGGAAAAGTAATGGTAGATAATCTT
Source organism: uncultured Clostridia bacterium (assembly GCA_944388015.1). GTDB lineage: Bacteria > Bacillota > Clostridia > TANB77 > CAG-508 > CAG-269. The sequence continues at coordinate 6,116 of CALXHD010000038.1, forward strand.
AAGAAAATTGGGAAAGATTATCGATGGTTAAAAAAACAAGTTGAGAAATTTAATATAGAGCCTGAGGAAGCACTTGTTGTTACAATTGATGGTAAAGAGCAATTCTTTTGCCAAAAGAAAGAGTGCAAAAAATAATTTTTTTAGTTGATAATTAAGTTATGTAATTCAATGAGAAAATAAAAGTTCATAATTTTATTTAAAAGAGCAAATCTTTATATGAAAGGGATTGAAAGTAAAAATGAACAAGGAATTGATAATATGTGTTGTTATAATAATACTTATAATTGTTGGAAATGCTATAACACAAAATTATACAAGACAGAATATACAAGATATAAGTACAGCCTTGGAAAAATTAGAGGAAGAACTAATAGTTCAAGAAATTAATTGGAACAATGCAAAAAGTCACTATTATGATATAAACAAAAAATGGAAAGATGTAAAAAATATTATGTCATATTTTATTGAACATGATGAATTAGAAAAAGTTGAGACTAATTTGGTAGGTTTGAATTCTTTTATAGATATGAGAGATGAAAAAGAAGCAGTTGCAGAGTTAAATAGGGCGATTTTTGTTCTTAAACATATAGAAGATAAGAATAATTTAAATTTAAGAAATATATTTTAAAAAGTAGTAATAATTGGAGAAAAACAAATTATTACTACTTTTAATATTAGTGGTTATATACGACATTTGCATATTTTTTTAGCTTTTGATAAACTAAATCATTTATAGTACCAGCAGGGAAGTGACCATTTTCATCTTTTTTACCAGCAGGAACACCTGTTAAAATTTCGATACCTTCTTCAATAGTAGAAATAGAATAAATATGAAATTTATTTTCTTTAACTGCATTTATTATTTCATCAGAAAGTTGTAAATTTGCAACATTTTGAATAGGAATCATAACACCATGTGAACCATCTAAACCTCTCATTTTGCAAATTTGGAAATAACCTTCAATTTTTTCATTTACTCCACCAATAGGCTGAATCTGACCTTTTTGATTAACAGAACCAGTAACACTTATAGACTGTTTTATAGGTATTCCAGATAAGCTAGAAAGTAAACCATAAAGTTCAGTACTAGAAGCACTATCACCATCTACTCCATTGTATAATTGTTCAAAACAGATACTTGCTGTTAGACAAAGTGGAATATCTTGTGCAAACATTTCACCTAGATAGCCTGTTAGTATAAGAACACCTTTAGAATGTGATGAACCAGAAAGTTCAACTTCTCTTTCAATATTAACAACTCCATTTTTGCCAGTGTAAGTATTTACAGTTATTTTAGCCGGTTTACCAAAAGTATAATCACCAATAGTCATTACAGTTAAACCATTTAAAGTACCTACTTTATACCCAGACGTATCTATTAATAATGAATTGTCTCTAATCATTTCTAAATATTTAGTATCATATTTTTTTACACGATTAATTTGCTCATTTAGTGCTTTTTCAATAAGTTCAGCGGTTACAACTTTACTTTTAGACATCTTTGCCCATGTTGCAGCTTCACCTGCTATTTGTATTAAATCATCAAAGCGTGTGGAAATTTTATCGTGACTGCCAGCTAATTTTGAAGCATATTCTACAAGTTTTGCCATGGCATTTTTATCTAAATGAGGCAAATGATCATTTTCACAAAAACCATGAATAATGCGAGCTAATTTATTAGCATTTTCTTTATTTAAAGGTGCATCATCTTCAAATTCTACTTTTATTTTAAATAATTTTTTAAAGTCTGCATCCATGGCAAGTAATGTTTGGTAAATCTGACTATTACCAATTAATATTACTTTTAAATCTAATGGTATTGGTTCAGGTTTTAAAGAAATCATTACCATAGAAGATCTTTGCTCAGGTAAACTTTCTATACCAACTTCTTTAACCCTTAAAGCCTTTTTTAATGCTTCATAACATAATGGATTAGCTAGTAAGTCTTTTGCTTGGAAAATTATATATCCACCATTTGCCTGGTGAAGTAAACCTGGCTTAAGCATAGTATAATCAGTTTTCAAAGCACCATAATAATTTTCGTATTCTAGAGCCCCAAATATATTTGTATAAGAGTAGTTTGAATCCATTATAACTGGACATCCTTCAAGATTTGAATTATCAACAAAAAGATTAACTCGATAATTTAAGGAAGGATCAGGTGGTTTTATTTGTGGACCTTGTTGATTTTGAGATGGGTTTGTTTTATCTTCTTCTAAAAAGTATGAAACATTTTTTAAAATATCTGATTTAACATCATTTAAAAATGTATTTATTTTTTTATTACGTTTATATTTGCTCTTTAGAAAATTAATATGTGCACTAACAGTAAGTAATGCAATATTTGATTGCCATTCAGATATTTTTTTCTCTGATTGTCTTTCTATTTCTTTTATTTGATTAATAACTGTCATTATTTGTTCTTGAACAATTGTAGAATTATTTTCATATGTTTGTTTGACTTCATCATCTAATTTATCAAACTCTTCTTCTTCAATAACTTTGCCCTCAACAATAGGCATCATATATATTCCGTTTTGTGAAGATTTTACATGAAAATTATATTTTAAAGCATCTTTGTTTAATTTATCTAAAAGAGAAGAACGTTTTGTTTCAAATTCTTGTTTTATCAAAGCTTTTTCTTTTTCAAAATCATCTGCATTAAATGTCTTTTTAATATCTTTTTTAATTTCTTTTATGAAACCATCCATATTGTCTTTGAATTCTTTGCCTTGTCCAGCTGGCAAAGACACAGAAATTGGGTTATTAGGGTTATTAAAATTATAAATATAACACCAATCATTTGGAACTTTTTTCTTTTTAGAAATTTTATTTAAATAATTTTTAGTGTACATTGTTTTACCAACACCACTTGGACCTTCCAAATATAGGTTATAACCTTTAACATCAACTTGTAGACCAAATTCGAGAGCTTTAATACCTCGTTCTTGACCTATTCCTGTATGAATGTCTTCTAATTCTTGTGTTGTATCAAATTCAAAAATGTTTGGATCACATGTCATTTTTAAATCTTTATAATTTAATTCATTTTTATTTTTCATTTGTTTATTCCTCCAACTTTTCTTAGTATTTCCTATTTTAAAATTTCTAGACATATTTTATATGAATTAAAAAAAAAAGTAAATAGTATTTTTAGGAATATTATATATAATTGTAATTATATTTTGACTGTATTGTACAAATGACATAAAAACTATTGCAATATTGCATATTTAAATATATAATAAAGTAAAATTTAAAAATGCATTCTAGGATTAAACCTTTGGAAGGAATGAGTGTAGATATGAATAAAACAAAAAGAAAAATATTTGAAACTTCAATGAAGTTGTTTGCAGAAAAAGGATATGATGCAACAAGTATAGAAGATATTACTGCAACAGTTGGAGTAGCAAAAGGAACATTATATTATCATTTTTCTAGCAAAGAGGAAATTTTTAACTTTTTAATAGAAGAAGGTGTGAAATTACTTCAAAATAGTATAGATATAAAAACATCTAAATTAAGTAATTACATAGATAAAATAAAGGCAATAGTACTAATCCAAATAAAAATAGTTCTAAAATATGAAAATTTAATTACTATATTACTGGGTCAGTTTTATGGAAAAGAAGCTAGAAATCAAAAATGTCAAAAGCACATATATGAATATATAGATAAAATAGAAGGCATTGTAAAACAGGGGATAGAAAAAAAGCAAATAAAATATGGGAATCCAAAGGTAATTGCATCTGAAATATATGGATTAATTTGTTCAAGTTTAGTTTATAAATTAAGGAATAGAGAAGATTTTGATATTATGAAGTTATATAAAGAATTTGAGGCTACAATAATAGAGGGGCTAAGAGCCTAAATAAAATAGAAGGGATGAAAATAATGAGAGAACCAGTACATGAATTTGAAAAATATACTGATTTAAAAGATATGTTAAAAAAATCAGGAGAAAAGTATGCTAATAGACCTGCATATATGTTATTAACTGATAAAGAGGGTGAATATAAGGAAATAACACATAAAGAATTCAGAGATGATATTAATTTTTTAGGGACAAAACTAATAGACATGGGATTGAAAGGAAAAAGAATAGCAGTTATATCAGATAATAGATATGAATGGGGAGTTTCATATTTAGCTATTGTAACAGGTACTGGAATTGTTGTGCCATTAGATAAAGCTTTACCTGATAATGAGATTGAAAGTTTAATAATACGTTCAGAGGTTGAAGCAATATTTTATTCTAATAAATATGATGAAGTAATGGAAAAAATAAAAAATAAAGGAAATACTAAGCTTAAATATTATATTTCAATGGATTTGAAACAACATGAAAATGATGTATACTCTTTTATAGAATTGATAAGTGAAGGTAAAAAATTATTAGAAAGTGGAAATAATGATTTTATAAATGCGGAGATTAATCCTGATGAAATGCAAATAATGTTGTTCACATCAGGCACAACTTCTAAGTCAAAAGCAGTTGCATTATCACATAAAAATATAGTTAGTAATTTAATGGATATATCTGCTACAATAAAATTAGATGAAAATGATGTAATGTTATCATTTTTGCCTTTACATCATACATTTGAATCTACAGTTGGTTTTTTATACCCAATTTCAAAAGGAGGAAAAATAGCATTTTGTACAGGAATAAGACATATTGCAGAAAATATAAAAGAATACAAAATAACTGCAATGATTTCTGTTCCAGCTTTATTTGAAGGCATTTATAAACAATTAAAGAAGACCATACAAAAACAAGGAAAGTGGAAAAAAGTTCAATTTGGAATAAAGATAAGTAATGTGTTAAGAAAAATTGGAATAGATGTAAGAAAGAAGCTTTTTCATGAAATTCACGAGAAATTGGGTGAAGATTTAAGATTATTGGTTGCAGGTGGGGCAGCATTAGATCCTGAAATAGAGAAAGTATTTATAGATTTAGGATTTTGTATGTACCAAGGTTATGGATTAACAGAAACATCTCCTGTAATTGCTGCAGAAGATGATAAATATACAAGGCTAGGTTCTATAGGAAAGGCTTTTCCTAGTATTGATGCAAAGATATTTGAACCAAATAAAGAAGGGATAGGGGAACTAATAGTGAAAGCCCCAAGTGTTATGCTTGGATATTATGATAATGAAGAAGCAACTAAAGAAGCAATTGATGAAGATGGCTGGTTTCACACAGGTGATTTAGCTAAAATAGATAAAGATGGTTTTATATTTATAACAGGTAGAAAGAAATATGTAATTGTTTTGCAAAATGGAAAAAATATATATCCTGAAGAATTAGAAACATTAGTTAATAAGATTGAGGGAATAAAAGAAAGTTTTGTGTATGGAAGACCTGAAGGAAATGATTTTAAAATTTGTGCAAAAATAGTCTATGATAAAGATATTGTAAAGGAAATATATAATGTAACAGAAGAAAAAGATATTAAAGATGTAATTTGGAATGAAGTAAAGAAGATTAATAAAGAAATGCCTGCATACAAATATATTAGAGATATTATTGTAACAGACAAAGAACTAATAAAAACAACCACGCAAAAAATCAAAAGATTTGAAGAAATGAAAACAGTTTTGTAATAAAATTGTAACATTTTTGTAACCAAAACGTAAACAAAAAAACAATTTATATACTTGTAGTTTTTTGTAAATTCATGTATAATAATAAATGAAATAGGAATAAAACAAAGAAGCGTAGGATGAAGGAGGTAGTTTACATTGTCTAGGACTGGCATAGTAAACGTGAGAATGGTAATCACGGAAGAAAAAATATTATCAAATATAGATAAGGTACAAAAATTAATTAATCCTAATAGTAAAAAACAAATTGTACAATTAGAGGAAGATACTTATTTTAAAGATTTAGTAGAATCTATAAAAACATATTTAAATGAGTATCCTAAGAAAAAGAATTTTCCAAGCAGTGTATATAATGCTGCATATGGTTTGGTAGAATATGCTACAAATCAATTTGAAGAAAATACTAAAAAAATAGAAGAATTAATACGTCAAAGGGAACAAAATATTGTTTTAGCTGGACAATTAAAGGAATTAATTGAAGTTGTAACAAATAAGGAAGAGGATTGGAAAGAGCAAGTAAAAAAGGCTGAAAAGGATTTTTCTGAAGATATTATAGATACATTAAATCTTATGGGAAGAACTAAATCTATGACTTCTCAAAACTATAAAGATGCTGAAAAATTATTACATGCAAGAGTTAATAATTTAGAATCTAATTTACATATAGAAATAGATATGGAAAGAATAGAAGATAGATCAAAAGCATTAAGTTATATTGGAATTGAAGTTGCAGATGCTTTAAAATCAATTCCTACACCTGTAGATA
>CALXHD010000039.1 GCA_944388015.1 uncultured Clostridia bacterium
AAAGATTGTAATAACTTTAACTTTTCTCTTTGGCTTTCCTTTAATTTGTTCTGCGCCAAATTTATGTAATAAATTTGTGTGCAACGTATTTTATCTATTAGGAAAGTCTGCAATGACTTTCCTAATAGATAAAAAGAAAAGCAATATGTACAAAATGCAATTACATATTGCTTTTCTTGATTAAAATTATCTAGTTTTTAAATTAACTTGCAATACTATCTATTGCTTCTGTTAGTCCTGGGAATATTGCATTTCTTAGGTTTTGATCTACAACTATTTTCCATTTTCCATCTTGTTTTTGTACAGTAACTGTTTCTTTTGTTGTTACTTTATCTATATCTTCATTTTTTAGTTGTTCGATTAATATATTTTTTTGATCAGCATCTTCATTATTGAAGAACTTTTGCGTTAATTCTTTAGTTGTGTTTTGCATAATTGTTTTAAAGTTTTTATTTATAATTTCAACTTCTATAGTTGCTATATCTTCTCCTTTTTCAACTTTTTTTATACTAAATTCTAGTTGATCAAAAAATAGTTTTTGTATTTCTTGTTTGTTTTCATTATTTTCAAATGATAATACAGGAATATTTACTAGTTCGTCAAAATCTAGATATTCTTTTGCTCTCTCAAAATTTCCTGTTTGTAAATCTTTTAATCCTTGTTGTAATACTTTAGCAGGTGATGGTAAAGCAACATAAATTAAAGATATTATTGCTAATAATATAATAATAACAGCTAAAATTCTAAGTGCCATTGTCCTTTTGCTTTCTTTTTCTTTTGTTTTAACTTTTGTTGTTGTAGCTTTTTGTTTTGGTGTATTAGTTGTCTTTGCTGTTTCTTTTGATGGTGTTACTTTTTTAAATTCTGCTGTTTTAGTTTCATTTTCTTTTTTTTGTTCTTCCTTTTTAGGTTCTTCTTGTTTTACCTCTTTTATTTTTTCTTGATTTTTTTCATTTTCTGCCATAATAATACCTCCCTTTACCAATTCTGCCATTATTATATATCAATTACTTTATGTTTGCAACATATTTTACTAAATTTTTAAACATTACTCTATAAACTACTATTTATTCCACCTGCTACAATGTCTTTCATATTTTCTATTAAATCATCTATTTCTTTAGGTGTGACAATTAGATTATAATCATTTGGAACTAACGCTTCCTTTATTTCTTCATAATTGTCTTCTTCTTTTATTTTATTTAAGCTGTCATTTGATTTGGCTTCATTTTGAAGTTTTTCTATAAATAAATCTAGACAATCATTAACAAGAACAGCAGTTTCCACAACAGTTGGAATACCTATTGCTATTACTGGAATATTTAATGTTCTTTGACTTATTTCGGCTCTTGTATTTCCAACACCTGCTCCTGGTACTATTCCAGTGTCTGAAATTTGTATTGTACTACTTATCCTTTCTATACTTCTTGATGCTAATGCATCTATCACAATAACTAGTTTTGGATGTATATTATCTACTATTCCTTTTAAAATTTCCACTGTTTCTATTCCTGTTGTTCCTAATACCCCTGGTGATATTGCACTAATTTCTCTTGTTCCCTCTTCTACATATTGTGGTAAATATTTTATTACATGTCTAGTAACTTCTATTTCATTTATTACTTTTGGACCTAAACTATCTGGTGTTACATATATATTTCCTAAACCTACAACTAAAGTAGATCCTTGTTTATCTGTGTGTAAATCTACTATTTTTTTTAATTCATTTGCAAGTACCTCTGATGCCTTTGATATTTCATCTTCTTGAGCTATTTTTAAATTATTTACATCTATTGTAATATAATTTCCCTTTGGCTTTCCTATAGCCTTTTCTCCTTCTTCAGTTGTGATTTTTACTCTTTCTATTTTTAGATTTTCATTTATTTCTTCTTTTTCACTTTCTATTCCTTGTATTTCGTTTTCTATATTATTCGCTTTTTTAAAAATGTCTCTTCTTTCTGATGCTAAATCTGTTCTAAAATTAATCATAAACTCAACTCCTATCTCTTTTTTGTTATAGTAAAATTTTAATTTTCTATAATATTAACAATATTATGCCAAAAAAAAGTCGAGTTTATACTTTTATTTTTGAACAGAGAATTAGTGTTAAAATATTCCTGTGCAATTTCCGTTATCATCAATATCTATATTTTCTGCTGTTGGAACTTTTGGTAAACCTGGCATTGTCATTATTTTTCCTGCTAAAGCTACTATAAATCCTGCTCCTGCCTTTAGTTCTACATTACGAATATTAATTTTATAATCTCCTTCGTCTTGAAGGTTTTTTGGGTCATCTGAAAGTGAATATTGTGTTTTTGCAATACATATTGGCAAATTTTTATATCCTAATTTTTCTATTTTCTCAATGTTTTCTATGGCTTCTTTTGTATATATTACTCCTTTAGAATGATATATTTTTGTTGCCACTTTTTGTATTTTTGTTTTTATATCATCTTCTGTTTGATATATGTAATTTACTTCTTTATTTAATATTGCAAAATCACTAACAAATTCTTTATCTGTTGTTTCTTCAACTATTTTGTTTGCTATATCTATTGCACCTTTTCCTCCTTTTGCCCAGCCTTCTACAATACTTATTTGTATATTTTTTTCTTCAAGTTTATCTTGTAAAAATTCTATTTCTTGTGTTGCGTCTGTGTCATATTTATTAAGAGCTACTATAACTTTTAGACCAAATCTTTCTTTTAAATTTTCTATGTGGTTAAATAAATTTTTTAACCCTTTTTCCAGTCCTTTCAAATTTTCTTTTTGAATTTCTTCTTTTTTTACTCCACCATGATATTTTAGAGCTTTTATTGTTGCTACTAAAACTACGATATCAGGCTTTATTTTTGCTTTTCTACATTTTATATCTAAAAATTTTTCCGCTCCTAAATCTGCTCCAAACCCCGCTTCTGTAATCGTATAATCTCCTAATTTCAACGCTAATTTTGTCGCTATTATACTATTACATCCATGAGCTATATTTGCAAATGGTCCTCCATGTATTATTGCTGGAGTATGTTCTAATGTTTGTACTAAGTTTGGTTTTATTGCATCTTTTAATAATACTGCCATTGCTCCTTCAGCTTTTAAGTCTCTTGCATATATTGGATTATCTTTATCATTATATCCTATAACAATATTTCCTAATTTTTGTTTTAAATCTTTCATATCTTCTGCAAGACATAGTATTGCCATAATTTCTGATGCTACAGATATATTAAATCCATCTTCCCTTGGAACAATATTTTTCTCTTCTGACAAACCTGTTTCTACTACTCTTAATTGCCTGTCATTTAAGTCCATACATCTTTTCCATGTAACTTCTTTTATCTTTAATTCATTTCCAAAGTATATATGATTATCTATTAAACTTGATAATAAATTGTTTGCAGATGTTATTGCATGTATATCTCCAGTGAAGTGTAAATTTATGTCTTCCATAGGTGCTACTTGTACTTTACCCCCTCCTGTGGCTCCTCCTTTTATTCCAAACACTGGTCCAAGTGATGGCTCTCTTAATGCTAATATTGATTTTTTATTTATTTTTCTTAAGCCATCTGCAATAGCTATTGATACTGTTGTTTTTCCTTCCCCCAATGGTGTAGGGTTTATAGCTGTTACTAATATCAGTTTTCCGTCTTTCTTATTTTCTAGTCTTTTATAAACTTCATTTGATATTTTTCCTTTATATTTTCCATATTGTTTTATTTCATCCTTTTTTATTCCTATGTCTTCTGCTATTTCAGTAATTTCCTTTAATTCTGTGTTTCTAGCTATTTCTATATCTGTCATTTTTTCATTCCTCCCTTTAAATAAATATTTTAAAAGGGCATTATTACACAATAATACCCACAACGAAACCAATTAAAGCTCCTACTAATACTTGGAATGGTGTATGTCCTAATACTTCTACTAATTTTTCTGATACTTGCATTCCTGAAAGTCCTGGTGTTTCAATTAATTTGTTTAACAACTCTGCTTGCTTACCAGCTGCTCTTCTAACACCTGCTGCATCATACATTACAACAAATGCTAATACCATAGATAAGGCAAATATAGGAGAATCTACTCCTTCTCCTTTTCCTATTAATGTAGCTAGTCCCACAACAACAGCAGAATGAGAACTTGGCATTCCACCTGCTCCTAAGATTCTTTTAAAATTAAATTTTTTTGTTGTAATTAAATCATAAATTACTTTAAATAGTTGTATAAAAAACCATAATAAAAATGGCACAACTATATATTTATTTTGTATAAAACCTGTAAAATCATTCATTTGTCTTTACCCCTTATTATTTCATTATTCTTCTATTTTTGTTTGTATAAAGTCTTGTTCCTTTAGTTCTTCTCCATCTTTTAATAAGATAGTTATTTTCTTTTCAGCATTTTCTAATATTTTATTGCAATTTTTTGATAATTCCATTCCTTTTTCAAATTTTTTCATAGAATCTTCTAAAGTTAGTTCTCCTTTTTCTAGCTCCAAAATTATGTTCTCTAATTCTTGTATATTTTCTTCAAAGTTTTGTTCTTTTTTCATTATTTAATTAGCTTCCTTTCAAATATAGTTTTTTTATGTTAAAATTGTAATTATTTATTAATCTCCTTTAAACCTCTTTAGCTTCTCCTGTATCAAGATTTACCTCTATATACCCAATTGTTGTGGCATTTGATATTACAGCAATACGATATATATTTCCTTGTATATCTTCAACTGCAAATAAATAATTTTCTGCTGTTTCTCCCCATTCTTGTTTTGCTAAATCAATTGCTTTTTCATCAGGGTTTACACCACCACTTTGTTCATAGCTTTCTTGTTCTTCTTTTCCTGTTATATTATTATTCGATATGTTTGGATTTGCTGTTTCATTTGAAGCATTTTGAGTTGTTTGATTTTGTATATTGTTTTCTTCTAGAGTATTTGTTGTATTAGTTGTATTTTCAATTTCATTTACTATATTTTCATTTTCTACTTCATTTTGCGTTTCATTTTCTATATTTATTGTACTTGTAATTTCGTTTTGCGATATATATATTATATAAGAAACTAAACATATTATTAAAATAATCAATATCCCTATTAGAACTTTTGTGCTTTTTCTCATAAGACTTTCCTCCTTTGAATCTTTATAAAATTTTAGCTTCTTTTGTACCATCAATCAATTGTAAATTAATGTTTTCTCCTGTTTTTAGGTCTTTAACAGTATTTACAATTTTTCCATCTTTTTGGATAATTGAATATCCTCTTGTTAGTGTTTTTAGCGGACTTAATGTGTCTAATTTTGCTACTAATTTTACGAATTTTTCTTTTTCCTTTTGTTTTTTATTTTGTATGTTAATTTCTAGAGATTTTATGTATTTTTCAATTACTAAGTATTTATCTGATAACATTTTATATGGATCTTTAAATACTTGGCTTGCCATACATTTTTCGTAGCGTAGTTTTTGCATCTCATATTTTTTACTAAGTGATATATGTAATCTATTTTGATAACTCTGTATTTTTTGCTTTAATTCAAATATATTTGGTACTGCTAATTCTGCTGCAGCAGATGGTGTTGGTGCTCTTAAATCTGCTGTAAAATCTGATATTGTAAAATCTGTCTCATGACCTACTGCAGAGATTATTGGTATTTCAGAATTATATATTTCATTTGCTACTATTTCCTCATTAAATGGCCATAAGTCTTCTAATGAACCTCCTCCTCTTGCAAGTATTAAGACATCAGCTAATTTATGCTTATTCATAAATTGTATTCCTTCTGCGATTTTTATTGAGGCATCTTGTCCTTGAACTGGAACAGGAAGTAGTCTAATTCTAACATTTGGATTTCTTCTTGTACTTACATTTATTATATCTTTTATTACAGAACCTGTCTGTGATGTAAGTACACCTATTGTTTGTGGAAAAATAGGTATTTTCTTTTTGTGGTTTGTATCAAAATATCCTTTAGCTTCTAGTTTTTGTTTTAATTCTTCAAATTTTTTGTATAATATACCTACTCCATCTTCTTGCATTGCTTTTACATATATTTGATATATTCCATCTCTTTCAAATACAGAAACTCCACCTAAAACAAAAACTTTCATTCCATCTTTTGGCATAAATTCTAATTTTTGTGCATATGTCTTAAACATTATGCATTTTATAAGTGATTTTTCATCTTTTAGTGTAAAATACATATGTCCAGTATAATGATTTTTAAAATTTGATATTTCTCCTTTTACTAAAATGTTATTTAGGAACTCATCATCTGCTATCTTATCTTTTATGTAACTGTTTAACTCACTTACAGTTATAGCCATATTTTCGTATTTCATAACTTTATCATCTTTCCTTCCAAATACACAAGTTTGTTTTAACATTTTTCTTCATTTTAGTTATCTAAGTTTAACTCTTTTACAACACTTGCTAAAACACCATTTACAAATAATTTTGATGTATCTTCTCCATATTTTTTGGCTAGTTCTACTGCTTCATTTATTACTACTTTATATGGGATTTCTGTGTATTTTATTTCATATATTGCAAGTTTTAAAATACTTAAATCAATTTTTGATATTCTTTCTATTTTCCAATTTGATTTTAAATTTCTCTCAATTATTTCAAGAATTTCTGTCTTGTTTTTCTCTATTTCAGGAATATATTGTTTTATATATTTTATTGCTTCTTCATCACTTATATTATTTGTTTCTAAAAACATATCTATTTGTTCTTCTTTGTTTTCTGTTTTTTGTATTTCTAAACTGTATATTAGTTTAAATGTATTTTCTCTAATTGTTGTTCTATTCATTTTTTAAACACATTCCTTTCCAAAAGGCACAAATCTTCCATTTTATTGTAATCTTAACTTATTACAGGAATCTACATTTTATCTATCCAACCTTTTAATTTTGTTTTTACATCTTCTTTGTTTTGTTGTACATAATTTCCTATAAATGCTCCTAATAATATTACTATAACTCCGATTATAAGGTCATATAATCTTGTTGCTAGAATTACTATTGCTATTATAATTCCTATAATTGCTCCACAATATTTTCCTAAAAATTTCTTAAAATCCTCCATTTTACTAGTTAATGCTAAAATTTATTTAGCATTTCTCCTTTCTTTATTTTTATGTTTACTATATATTATGCATTTTTTTCTTGAGCTTGTGCAACTTTTTTTACAGAAATATTTACTTCTTTTACATCTAAGTCAGCTGCTAATTTTATTTTCTCTTTAATTTTATTTTGTAGATTTACAGATAAATCTTTTATAACAGCATCTGAACTTATGTATAAGTTTGCATATATTTTTACATTATTTTCTTTATCTAATTCAACTCTTGTTGAAATACTTTCTGCTTCTTTAAAGTCTCTTGCAACTGTTTCCACTAGATTTTCAATTGTTTCTTTTGATATCATTAATTTTCCATTTTCATTTTCAAGTAAAACCCCTTGTTTTTCTTTTATTTCTTCTTTAGAAGTTGGGTCAAAGAATATACATCTTATTGATAATAATATAAATACAACACTTACTCCTAGTGTTATTTTTGATGCTGGATCTGTTGTTATACATGTTTTTATTACATTGTTTACTATATCTATATCTATCCAATTAAATACTAATAGACATGCTATTATTGATAATATTAACATTATATTTGAATATATGATTAATGTAATTTTTTCTACTAATTTCATTTTAATTACTTCCTTCCTTTTTATTCTTCTTCTTTTTCCTCTTCTTCGTTTACATTTTCCTGTGGTTCTTCATCTTGATTTACAATATTTGTGTTTACTCCTTGTACATGTACATTTACTTCTTCAACTTTTAGTCCTGTCATTGTTTCTACAGATGTTTTTACTCTGTTTTGTATTTCAAATGCTATATCTGGTATTCTTGTTCCATATTCTACTATTATGTTTACATCAATTTTTACATTTTCATTTTCTTTATCTACTTTTATTCCTTTTGCTAAATTTTTCTTTCCACTTAATACTTCTGTAATTCCTCCTGCAAAACTTCCTGCCATTGATGCTACACCTTGTACTTCAGATACTGCAACACCAGCTATTACTGCTATTACATCATTTGAGATTTGTATACCCTCATTTGTATTTTGTAGTTCTTCTTCATTATTTTGCTCTAGTTCAATGTCTTCTTTTTCTTTGTTTGGATTTGTTATATTTTCTTCCATATTATTCACAATCCTTTCTTATGGTTTAAATCTAATTTTTAGATTTAATTTTTACCTTTATATTTTTTATGGTATTAGTATATCAATTTTTTTTTGTTTTTACAACTATTTTGAGTAAATTTTCTTTTATTTCATATACTAAAATAAGAAAACATATCTTATTTAAAATTAATGTTAGTTTTATTAAAAAATATTTTGTGATTATGAATAGGAGAAAATAAAAGATGAATCAAATTCTTGATAATGTAAGAGATAATATTTTAAATAAAAAAAGAAAACAAATTTTTAAATATATTTTTATTTTTTCGATATTCATTATTGTTATCCTTTGTTCTTTTTTTATGTATGATTTTTATTATAAAAGTGAAAATGAAAAAATTAGTAATTATTTACAATATAATTATTCGACTATAAAATTATATAAAAATCAATCTAGTACTTATTCAAATTTGGAAAATAATAGTTCTTATACAGAAAATATAATTATAGGAGAAATAGAAATTCCTATTTTAAATATCTCATATCCTATTTTTTCTGTATTAACAGATGAAGCTTTAAAAGTTGCTCCTTGCATTTTCTATGGAAAAATGCCACCTGAAAGTGGTAATTTATGTATTGCTGGTCATAATTATAATAATTCTCAGTTTTTTAGTTTGATATATAAACTAAAAGGCGGAGACATAATAAATATTTATGATAGTAATAATCATAAATATTCATATACAGTTTTTACTAATTATGAGGTAAAAACTGATGATCTTTCTCCACTTTTGCCAAAATCTAAAACTTCAGATAAATTTAATGAATTAACACTTATTACATGTAATAATTATAATGATAATCGTATAATTATTAAAGCAAAACTTTAATTTTTAAATGTTTTTCCAAAGCCATGATATGCTTGGATCTATATCTTTTTTTCCTTTAGTCTTTGCTTCTATATCATCAACCCATAAGTATGTAAAAAATGATATAGCAACAAATGCAAAATCTACAACAACACAATTTGATAGTGTTGGAGCTAAACTCATGTATGCTTCTTCTAATGTAAATAGTTGTGCTGCATGTACAACTAGTAATATTAGGCTTGCAAATAAAGGAATTGCTACTATATAACTCTTTTTTAATTCATGTGATAAAAATACTAATAATATTAATATGGCTAATAATAAAAGTAATGTTAATGGGTTTGCTACATTGAATATTATCATGGTTTTCCTCCTTTGTTATTTACCTATATATTATCATTAATTTACTTTTACTTCAAGCATATTAGTTTTAAGTTTTGTTTACATTTTTATTTCATTTATGTTACATGGCTATTTATTTAAGTTTTCTTTCTATTAAATTTACCATTTCTTTTGCTTTTTTAGTAATATATTCTATATCTTCTCCTTCTATCATTACTCTAACTAATGGTTCTGTTCCAGATGGTCTAATTAAGACTCTACCATTTCCTGCAAATTCTTTTTCTAGTTTTATAATTGCATCATTTATTTCTTTATCTTGTCTGTAATCATATTTTTTGTCTATATTCACTTTTGCATTTATTAACACTTGTGGATATACTTTCATTATCTTGTTCATTTCAGAAGCTTTTTTATTTTCTTCTAATATTGCTTGTATTAGCATTATTGAAGTAAGAATTCCATCACCTGTTGGGTTATAGTCTAACATAATAATATGCCCTGATTGTTCTCCTCCAAAGTTATATCCATTTTTAATCATCTCTTCTAGGACATATCTATCTCCCACTTGTGTTTGCACTAATTCCAACTTATTTTTCTCTGCATATTTGTGTAGTCCTAAATTGCTCATTACTGTCGCAACAATTGTGTCTTTGTTTAGTTTTCCTTTTTTCTTAAGATATCTAGAGATAATCGCCATAATTTTGTCTCCATCAATTTCTTCTCCATTTTCATCAACAGCTAAGCATCTATCTCCGTCTCCATCATATGCAAATCCAATACTTATGTTGTTTTCTTTAACATATTTTTTTAGCATTTCAATATGTGTTGATCCACATCCATCATTTATATTTATACCATTTGGATTATTGTTTAAAATATGATATTTTATGCCTAAAACTTTAAAAATCTTTTCTGCTACTTTATATGTAGCTCCATTTGCTGTGTCTAGTGCTACTATAAAATCTTCTTTATTTAAGTTCTCTATATTGCTGTCAAAGTTTTTTCTAAAAAAATAAACGTATTCATCTATTAAATCTTGTCTATATTCAGATATTCCTATTTTGTCATTTACAGCTTTTATTTCATCTATTTTTCCTGACTCCATAGCTTCTTCTATTTCTTCTTCTAAACTATCAGGGATTTTAGTTCCTTTATTACTGAAAAATTTTATTCCATTAAATTCATATGTATTATGTGATGCAGATATTACAACACTTGCATCAGCTTTTAATTTTCTAGTTAAATACGCTACTGCTGGAGTTGGTATAATTCCTAATAATTTTACATTTGCACCATAACTTAAAAAACCTGCTACCATTGCACTTTCTATTAAAGTTCCTGAAATGCGGGTATCTCTTCCTATTAATATTGTAGGTGAGTGATTTGAGTGTTTTGATAATACATAAGCTCCTGCTTTTGCTACTCTATATACTAGCTCTGGAGTTAATTCAGTGTTTGCAATTCTTCTAATACCATCTGTTCCAAAATATTTTCTCATTTTTATCATCCTTTCACAAGACATTAACAAGGTTGGAAATTTTCTTTCAACCTTGTTTTTATGTTACAATTCATACAATTATTATTTTTGTAATAACATTTTGGCTTTTTCTATAAATTTTAGTTTTACCTCATATGGATATTCAATATCAATTTTTTTGTTTGCTAAAACAAGTTTAGGATTGTTTGTTGTTAAATTTTCTAATTTTTCATATCCTATTATATCTTCTATCATTTGTAATGCTTCTGGTATTCTTGGATATATGGTATTTTGTCTATGTACATCACTACCTAAAAAATGTATTAAATTATTTTCAAAAAATTTTTCAACTATAAATTTAGCTTTTCTTCCATATTGTCCTAAAATACTTCCATAATTTGCTTGCATTAAACATCCTTTTTGTATTAGGTCATATACAAGTTCTGGATCTTGTTGTATAAAACTATATCTTTCTGGATGTGCTAATATTGGTATAAGTTTATTTTCTTGAAGTGAATATACAACATCATACAAATTCAATGGTTCGTTATTAAGTGGCATTTCAAATAAAACATAACATGTGTTATTAATTGTTGATGCTTTCCCTTGTTCTAATAGGCTCATTATATTTTCTGTTAGATATATTTCATTTGCCAAATATAAATTTGTGTTAATTCCTTTTGGTCTTAAATTTTCAGATATTGCTTTTAGCCATACTTCTCTTTCAGGTGTATCTGTCTCATAGTATCCCTCTATATAGTGTGATGTTAATATTATTCCATCAAATCCCGCTTTTTCTGCTTCACTTATTAAATTAAATGTTTCTTCTATACTTTTAGAACCATCGTCAATATTTGGTAATATATGTGTGTGAAAGTCTATCATTTTTTCTCCCTCTTTTGTTAAGTTATTAGTTTAAATTTTTCTTTTCATTTTCTAAATATGAATTTATTTGTTTTAGTATATCGTCTGCATTTTTGGCTGGTCCTGTTGCCTTAGAATTATTTATATTTTTTGGTCTTTCTAAAGTTTCATTTGAGTTTACTTTTTTTATATTTTCATTGTTACTTTTTGGATTTTTTTCATGTTCTCTTCTAACTGTTTCTGTATTATTTCTTCTAAGATTTTGGCTAATAGTGTCACTTGTTCTAGATTTTAGTTGTCTACGACTGTCCATAGCCATAATTGCTTTTTTGTTTACTTTTTTTGTTGATGTTGATCCATAATAATATTTTTCTCCATATTTTTTAGCTGAAATCGGTACTTTATTTACAACTACTCCAGCTAGTTTTCCTCCAACATTTTGTATGTTTGCAATAACTCTTGCTAAATTATCTTTTTTTGTTTCTTTTACTGCAGATACTATAACTGTAGAATCTACTATTCT
>CALXHD010000040.1 GCA_944388015.1 uncultured Clostridia bacterium
CAAGATTGTACATATGGTGAAATATTCGCTAATAAAATAAAGCTATTTTTTAGTGAAATATTCAAAAATTATTGACATATTTTTGTATCACTTTAAAATTTTTATTTTATTGAATTTTAAAGTGCCATTTAAAGTGTCATTAAAGTATCATTTAAAGTATCTTTTATAGTATCTTAAAGTATCATTGTATATGGTTGCTCTAAATAGGCTATTACACCCTCATCTTATTTATTTTTATTCAATTACTAGTTTGAAAAAGAATTATTATTGGGCTAGGCAAACGAATTTGAAATCTATGAGGCGTACTTTTGTACGTTGATTAGATTTCAAATGAAGTTTAACAACGCCAAATGATGATTACTTTTCAAACTATACTTCTGGACATTAAGTAAATAGGTGTATGATTTCCTACTACATGCCCTTCATCTATCATTTGTTTTACAAGTTCAGGTTCTGTATTCAGATAATGTGCAGTTATAAAAAATGTTGCATTAACATCATTTTCTTTTAATATTTCTAAGATCTTACTTGTATATCCAGCTTCATAACCTTCATCAAATGTAAGATAAATTTTTTTACTTTCTTTACTTCCAATTGCAATACCATTATTTTGTGCTAAGATATCTAGTCTATCTTTTCCTAATTCAGGTTGTTCATGATTATTTGCTCTTTTTATTCCCCATTCTATCTTTGTATTATCTAATAAATTGCTACTAATTATTATTTCATTGTTCTTTTTTGTCTTGAAACATAGGCAAATTACTATTAAGATAGCTATTATTATAAATATTAATATTGTTTTCTTTTTTATTTTGACCATCTCCTTTTTTTAATTTTATGTCATTACTGTTAGTTTATTACTTTTTTACATTTTTTTCCATTTTTCTTTAAATGATATTATTAATATCATTTAAGTGTATTGCACTACTACTATAGTCTTTTCCTTTTGGATAATTTTTTTAAATACCTATTGACAATCTGAAATTTTTAGAATATATTGATATTGTTTTTGGAAAAAATAGGTAATTTGTCATTTTATGTTTTTCCACTTTTTTCCATAATGTAATATCTAGTTTTGGTAGATTGATTCAAAAAATATTGTTCTCATATCTATATAAAACGAGAAAGGAATGGAGTTTTTATGTTAAATTTTGTTATTTGTGACGATAATTCAAATATCTTAGATAAAGTGGAGAAGATGCTTCAAAGTATATTTGTAAAACATTCTTTTGATGCTCGTGTTGTTTTTAAGTCTGAAGATTTTGATGAAATCCTAGAATATGTTGATTCAAATAAAACTGATGTCCTGATTTTAGATATTAATTTAAAAAACGGTAAAAGTGGATTGCAAATAGCTGAAACTGTTAGAAAGAAAAATAAAGATGCCTATATAATTTTTACAACTGCCCATTTAGAATATGCTATGATGGCTTACAAATTTAAAACTTTTGATTATATTGCTAAACCTCTTACTCATGAAAGGTTAGAGGAAACCATCGTTAGATTATTTGAAGATATTAGTGGATTACCTAAAAAATATATTAAAATAGATAACAAAAATACTATTATTGATGAAAATGAAATAAATTATATAAAAAGAGATGGTATGAAGTTGATTTTCCACACATCTTCCCGTGATTATGAAATTTATAGTTCATTTAATAAAATTCAAGATAGTTTACCTAGTAACTTTGTACGTTGCCATAAGTCGTTTATTGTAAATATTAATAATGTTGTTAACTTTGATCCAGTTGAAAATAGATTATATTTCCAAGATAATGATTTTTGTGATATTGGACCAAAATATAAAATAGAAATTGCGGAGGTATTTAAAAATGATGGATTTTTTGAATAGTTTTTGGATTGCAATAAGTAATCCTAATGAAGTTTTAATTAAAGTTTTATCTGTGCCTATGATTATTTTGCTTGAAGCTCCTATATCATTTTATATAATTAATAATTTGCTTAATTTAGGTGCTAGTAAAAGGCAGAAAATTTTTTATATTATTGCGAGTTCACTAATGTGTTTGTTAAGTGGTTTTATAATTCCGAGTCCATTTAATATTGTATTTAATTATATTGGTTCATTTTTGATTGTGTATTTTATATTTAAAACAGGAGCTGTAAAAACTATAATTGCTTCTGTTCTACCAAGTTTTATTTTTACAATAGCACAAAGTTTGTTATTTAATCCATATATTACTTTGTTGAATATAAATTATACTGAAGTCTTATCTATTCCAATGTATAAAGTTCCAATTACTTTAATTATGTATGCTCTTGTATTTATTATAATTTCTATTCTTAAACATAAAAATCTTTCTCTTAGATTTCTAGATAGTATCGATAATAAATCTAAATCTATGATTGTTTTCTATTTATTATTTGGATTATTTTATATAATCTTAGAAATTATTATAACTATGGAATATATTGATATATTACCACTTGGATATACTTTCTCTAATTTTATTATGCTACTTTTATATTTTGCAATTAGTTTATATAGTATTTCTAAAGTCGTGAAACTGAATAGGACAACACAAGAATTAGAAAGTGCAGAACAATATAATAAAACATTACATATATTGCATGATAATGTTAGAGGATTTAAACATGATTTTGATAATATGGTTACAACAATTGGTGGCTACATAAATACTGATGATATGGAAGGTCTTAAAAAGTATTACTTAGAACTAGAAAAAGACTGCGAAAAGGTAAATAATTTATATATTTTAAATCCTGATAGTATAAATAATCCTGGAATATACAATTTACTAACATCTAAATATCATGAAGCAACTGAAAAAGGCATTGATGTAACAATATATTATTTGCTTAATTTAAATGAGTTGAATATGAAAATTTATGAATTTGCTAGGATTCTTGGAATTTTACTAGATAATGCAATAGAAGCTTCAGAAAAAAGTGATGAAAAGATAATTAATATTTCTTTTAGACGTGATAGTAAAAATAATAGAGATGTAATTAGTATTGAAAATAGTTATTCAAATAAGGATGTAGATACAGAAACAATATTTAATAAAGGTTTTAGTGAAAAAGAAAATCATAGTGGACTTGGACTATGGGAAGTTAGAAAAATACTTTCAAAAAATAATAATGTTAATTTATTTACAGATAAAACATCTAATTTATTTAAACAACAATTAGAAATCTATTTTAAATAAATTTTTATAAAAGGAGATTCTATTTAGGATTCTCCTTTTATTATTGTATAGAAATGATATGAAACTTTAAATTATGTAATTCGAAATTAAAATCAACCTTATTATACAACAATATTAAATTCCTTATATTAGTTTTAATTAGCGTGATATTATTTTGAGTATATTGTGAATTTATTTTTTTGTTTTATATACAAATCAAATTTTTTCTTCTGAAAATAAATTTTTATTTTCACTTTGAACTTATATGACTTAAAGTTTCATATCATTTCCTATACAACAAAAAATAAAACTTACTATTTTTAGATAGCAAATTTTATTTTTTGATGAAAGTGTGTCCAAAAACCTAGCATAAGCTAAGTTTTTGGGTTAGATCTTATAGGCTTAAGACCTAACAAGGATTACTTTCATTATAACATTGAGAGTTTATATGTTTTTTTAACTAAAAATTAAGTAATTTTTAGTTAAACTTAATAACAAAATTAATATTAAATTAAGATTAAAATCTAATCTTTTTTAATCAAACTTGCAGGCATTTTTGGTTGATGTAATACACACCACATAAAACATGCTGTATTTGTTGATTTTGCATATTTTTCAGCTAATTTTGATAACATTTTTAACATAGGATTTCCCCCTTCTGATTTTATTATATAATACTAAAACTTTACCGGCATAGTTTTATGTATTAACTTAAGTTGTTGAAGTATTGTATACTTCATGTCCATATCTATTTTTTGTAATTTTATATGCTATTTTTGTAATCATACATGTTTGCATTAAATATCCTATAATTATTATATTTGATATGATTTGGTTATTTATTACTAATGCTATTATTAATGCTATTGTAAAAGTTATGTATGATAATATTTGTTTTTGTTTTCTATCCTTTTCCCTTAAAATCGGAACATTTTCTGTATCTGCTGGTGCATATAACTTAATCATTATTATTCCGAAAATCCAAATAGCTACAATGCAAATTGTTTTTGTTATATCACTTAAAACTATATTTTTAGCTAGTAATGCTGTTCCAGTATATACTGTAGTTGTTGATATTATACAGCCAATATGTGTTTTTAAGTGAAATCCTCCTGAAAACGTACGATATGGTAAAATTATAAGAAATGCAATTAATGATAATTGAAATACTCCTAATATGTATGCAATTCCTAACATTATAAAAATTTTTGGTATTTCTCCTATTATATTTTGTAAGCCATAATTTATGATTTCTGCTCTTTCATCATCAATCTCTGGCATTTCTTTTCTAATCTTATTGGTCAGAAACGTACAGATTTTATCAATCATTTTCTCACCCCGCTTTGTTTTCCTTAGGTTGATTTGATTTTATCACTGAATTTTAAAAAAATCACAAAAGTTTTATATAAAGTCTTTTCTATTTTATATAAATTTAGTTTTTAATTTTCGTAAAAGATTTTGCTATTTTTATAAAATTTACATAACTTGATTTTTCTTATTTATTAGTTAAATTCATAGTAAAATTTTTCACCAATAAATTTGTATGCAATATATGAAAATCTTTGATTTTCCTTTAATATCAAAATAGACTCATAATTTTATAACCAAAATTATGAGTCTATAAATTATATTTATTTTCTTTCTTCTATTTTTATAGATACCTCTCTAAGTTGTTCTCTTCTTACTTTACCAGGTGCTCCCATCATTAGGTCCTCAGCTTTACTATTTAGTGGAAAAGCTATTACTTCTCTAATTGTTTCAGAATCTGTTAATAACATTAACATTCTGTCTATTCCTGGAGCAATTCCTGCATGTGGTGGTGCACCATATTGAAAAGCTGTATATAATGCTCCAAACTTTGTCTTTACTTCTTCTTCTGTATAACCTGCCATTGTAAATGCTTTTAACATTATATTTATATCATGATTACGTACAGCTCCTGATGATAGTTCTATTCCATTACATACTATATCATATTGATATGCTATAATATCTAAAGGCTCTTGTTCCTCTAAGGCTTGCATTCCACCTTGTGGCATAGAAAATGGGTTATGACTAAATTGTAGTTTTCCGTGTTCATCTTTTTCAAACATTGGAAAATCTATTATCCAACAAAATTCAAATTTATTTTTATCTATTAATTCTAATCTTTTCCCTAATTCGTTTCTAATGTTTCCTGCTAGATTTTCTACAATACCTTGTTTTTCTGCTATAAAGAACAAACAGTCTCCTGGTTTTGAATTCGTTCTTTTCATCAATTGTGATTGTGCTTCACTCGGTATAAATTTTGCTATAGGTCCTTGGAAACTTCCATCTCCAAGTATTCTAAGCCATGCTAATCCCTTTGCCTTTAATTCTTTTATGGCAAAATCTGTCATTCCTTCAAAAAAGCTTCTTGGCATGTTTTCAACATTGTGTGTGCTAATAACTCTTACTATTTGATTTTTAAATGCTTTTAAGTCTGTTTTTTCAAAGATGTCTGTGCAATCTACAATAATTAGTGGGTTTCTTAAATCCGGCTTATCTGTACCATATTTAAGCATTGCTTCTTTATATGTTATTCTTGGAAACGGATATTTTGAAATTTTTTTGTCTGAAAACTTTTTGAATGTATTGTATATAACAGGTTCAATTACATTAAATACATCTTCTTGTGTGCAAAAACTCATCTCCATGTCTAACTGATAAAACTCTCCTGGTGCTCTATCTGCTCTTGCATCTTCATCTCTGAAACATGGTGCAATTTGAAAATATTTATCTATTCCTGCAACCATCAATAATTGTTTAAATTGTTGTGGAGCTTGTGGTAAAGCGTAAAATTTTCCTGGATGTAATCTACTTGGAACTAAGTAATCTCTTGCTCCTTCTGGTGATGAGCTTGTAAGTATTGGTGTTTGCACTTCTAAAAATCCATTTTCGATCATCTGATTTCTTAAAAATTGTATTACTTTGCTACGCATAATAAGATTATTTTTTATTTTTTCGTTTCTAATATCTAAAAATCTATATTGTAATCTTAAATCTTCTCTTATCTCTTGATTTGCATTTATTTCAAATGGTAAATTTTTTGTTCTTTTTCCTAGAATTTCTATTTTTTCTATTCTTATTTCTACTAGTCCTGTTTTTAGTTTAGGGTTAATTGTCTCCTCATCTCTTTTCTTTACTTCTCCATATACAGTAACTGTTGACTCTATTGGAATATGTGATGCATAATCTACTTCTTTTCCTGATGTTACAATTTGTGTTATTCCATACATGTCTCTTATATCTAAAAAGACTAGTCCTCCTAAATCTCGTATTGTTTGTACCCATCCTGAAATTTGAGCTTTTTCTCCAATGTTTTCTAAGCTTATTTCATTACACTTAAATTTTTTGTAAGCTTTCATATTTTATCTCCTTCCTTGAGGCTAAATTTGGCTGGAAAAGAATTAAATTTTGGTATGGAAGTTTTGCTTAAAGATTATTAGGTGTAATATATGACCGCAGTTTAGCTCTAATTTGACATAGCCAAAATTAATTATTTCTCAACTTTACCTCTAATATGTGTCAATGGGTTTATATTAATTTTTCTTTAATAACAAAAAAAACGCCCATTGCATAATGCAGGGACGAAATATATTCCGCGGTACCACCCAGCTTGAAAATATTTTTTATATTTTCCACTTTATTTTTTATGCTCCAATGTGTTTCACTAATTAGGTTGACCTTAAAGGGCTTTCAGCCTATTGACCCTTATTCTCTAAAAGTAACTTCTAATTGCTTTGCATTGTGACTAGCGCATTTATTTTTATTGTTTACTATTTTACACAATCTATTCCAATTTGTCAATATTTTTTGACCATTTTTTGGTGGCATGAACAAATCGGAAAGCCTTATAATTGCAATAATTAAACTTTTCTAATATAAAAGAACAAATCGGGAAGCTCTATAATTTGCAATAACTTTAACTTTTCTCTTTGTCTTTCCGTTAATTTGTTCTGTGCCAAATTTATGAAATAAATTTGTGTGCAATGTATTTTATCTATTAGGAATTTCCTAATAGATAATAAAAAAGAATTACCTATGTTGTAAGTAATTCTTTTTCCATATATCTATATGTTATATATTTTCTTATTTTTTGTTTACTAAATCTTTTAATGCTTTACCAGCTTTAAATACTGGAGCTTTTGATGCAGGTATTTTGATTTCTTCTTTAGTTTGTGGGTTTCTACCTTTTCTAGCAGCTCTTTTTCTAACTTCAAAAGATCCAAATCCAACTAGTTGAACTTTTTCTCCTTTTTTAAGAGCTTCTGTAACAACCTCAACAAATGCGTTAACAGATGTTTCGGCTACTTTTTTTGTGTCACCTGTTTTTGCAGCTATTGCTGCGATTAATTCAGCTTTGTTCATTTAAATTACCTCCTATAAGAATTAATATTTATGTACCTTTATCGCTTAAATCTAGCAACAACTGTACTACTAATTAAAGTTATTCGCCAAAATTTGATAAAATCCTTCTTTTTTTTAATAAATTCCGACTTTTTTTAGTATTTTATAAATTTTATCCCCAGCTGGTATTTCCATAATTTCCTCTTTTGAAAAAATCTTTAGAGCTATTATTGCTAATCCATAAATTATAATTGCAACGATTATCGCTATTATTGTAGCCAATCTTCCCGAAATTATACCAATTAAAACAGAATATATGAAATATGAACAGATTCCCATAATTGCTGTTGCTAAAACTGGTTTTATTAATATTTTTGATATTGGTAATTTTAATTTAATAGTTTTTCTAAGTGCTGTACTTGCTATTGTAAATGCTATTAGATGACATGCAACAGATGCCCAAGCTGCTCCACTTGCTCCAAATGCAGGATTTGGTACTAATATTAAATTTAAAATGAGTTTTACGATTACTCCGACATCCGAGTGATATTGCAGGTATCATTAATTTACCATATCCTTGTAATGCTCCATTTATAGTTTGGTCTAAAATTGTAAATATAATTGTTAATGAGCTTATTTGCAATATTAATTCTCCTGAACTTGCATTTGGAAATAGTAAGTTTAATATTGGTCCTGCAAATATACACATTCCAACTGTACATGGCAATCCTATTAGCATTGAGATTAGTAAAGAAAATGATGTTTTCTTTGTAATTGTTTTATTATCTTTTTTTGCTTTTGCTGCTGATATTGCTGGAACTAGTGCTGTTGAAAAAGCTACATTTATTGAAAGTGGTAAACTTGTTAGCATATCTACTTTCCCACCCAAAATTCCGTATTGGGCTAAAGCTTCATTTTCTGGTAAAAACTCTTTTAAGCTTCTAACTACTGTGAATGAATCTATGTTTTTATTTAAAGATGACATTATAGCAGTTAATGCAATAGGTGCTGAAACTAGAAGTACTTTTTTTATAATATTTTTTACTCTTATGTATTTGTAATTTACTGTAGATTTAATTTCTCTTGCAATTTCTTTTCTAATTGTTTGATAGTATAAGTATAAATATCCAAAACCTGCAAATGTTGCGATTGTTGTTGCAAGTGTTGCTCCAGCAGCCATCCATTCTGTTGATACATTTGATATTATTGCAACTATTTCCACTATTATAATTGTAAGTGCAGTTTTAAATACTTGCTCTAATGTTTGAGATCTTGCTGTTGCTTTTATGTTTTGCCTTCCATTACAATATCCTCTCATTACTGAAGCTATTGCAACAAAAAAGATTGCTGGTGAAAGTGCTACTAATGTCATTTCTGCTTCTGGTATTTGAAGCCATTTTACTGCTATCATTTTTGCTCCAAAGAATAACATTAAACTTCCAATTAATCCGATGACCGCAAATGTTGCAAATGCAATTTTAAAAATTCTATATGCACCTTTATGATCTCCTACTGCTACTCTTTCCGATACTAATTTTGATATAGCATTTGGAACACCAATAGATGAAATTGTAAGTAACATTGCATATATTTGATAACTACTTGAAACTATTCCATTACCTTCATCTCCAAAGCCTTCTCTATTTGTTAAATAAAGAGTATATATCATTCCTAATAGTTTTATTAATACTTGAGAAAACATCAGTGTTAAAACACCTTGTAAAAATCCTTGTTTATTTGACTTAGTTTTTCTTGTTTTCCTATCTGATTGATTTTTTATTACTCCTATTTCTGGCATTGTGTCATAGCTTTGCTGATTATATGTTGGTTCAATATAATTACTATTTATATATTTGCTATTTTTTTTGTCTCCTTTCCCCTTCATATGTCGTCCTTTTGCCATTAAATCACTCCTTATAATAATATCTATTTAATTTTATGCTTTTTTATTAATAATAATATTAAGTTTCTTTACATATTATAAATTTAATTATTTTTTTTATCAATACTTTTAATAAGTTTTCATAAATTTCTTAAAATATATTGACAAATCTATGTTTTTATAATAAAATATTTACGCAAATAATAGAATGTAACTTAAAATTAAAGTTTCTCCCCGGTGACTTTGGTTTTAGTTCATATAAAATTTATTAAAATAGGAGGGTATTATCATCATGAATAATACAACATATAGTGCAAAGAAAAATGAAGTAGAAAGCAAATGGTATATTATTGACGCAACAGATAAACCATTAGGTAGAATCGCAACAGAAGCCGCTAAATTACTAAGAGGAAAACACAAACCAACTTTTACACCTCATATTGATACTGGTGATCATGTTATTATTATCAATTGTAAAGATGTAAAATTAACTGGAAATAAATTAGATCAAAAAATTTATAGACATCATTCAGGATATATTGGTGGAATGAAAGAAACTCCAGCAAGAGTAATGCTTGAAAAGAACCCTGAAAAAGCTATGATGTTAGCAGTTAAAGGTATGTTACCTCATAATTCTTTGGGTAGAGCTCAATTAAAAAAATTAAGAGTATATGCAGGTAATGAACATATAAATCAAGCACAAAAACCAGAAATATGGGAGGTTAAATAAAAATGGCTAAATCAGAAAAAATAGTATATTATGGCACAGGTAGAAGAAAATCTTCTATAGCTAGAGTAAGATTAGTTGAGGGTAATGGAAAAATTACTATTAACAAAAAAGATATTGATGAATATTTTGGATTAGAAACTTTAAAAGTTATTGTTAGACAACCATTAACAGTTACTAATACATTATCTAAATTTGATGTTATTTGTACTGTAAAAGGTGGCGGATTTACAGGTCAAGCTGGTGCAATTCGTCATGGTATTGCTAGAGCTTTAAATGAAGCTAATCTTGAATATAGACCTGCTTTAAAACAAAATGGATTTTTAACAAGAGATCCTCGTATGAAAGAAAGAAAGAAATATGGTCTTAAAAAGGCTAGAAAAGCTCCTCAATTTAGTAAGAGATAGGAAATATCAAACCTCAGAAGTTTCAAGACTTCTGAGGTTTTTTGTTGTTCGCTCATTTTATCCTAAAAATCTATGTAAGTATCAAAATTAGTAATTTATTTATACTTTAAGCCCTTAACAACTCTAAATGTTTCTCTCTTTCTGACCATGGAATTGTATTTACATTATAATTTTTAAATCCTTCTATTACAGTTGCATCAATCTTATTTTCATCATTTAAAAATACTATTAATTGACTATCATTATCTCTAGTTTCTTTTGTATCATTCCACATAAAAATAGTATTTTGAAAATTTTGTTTATTCGGATTATTTATAACTTTACATAGTCTTTCAGGTTTCTCTTTTGTTCTTTGTAAAAGATATTCATAAGAATATATGAAACCTGATTTTCCTACAAAACTTACATCTTTACTATAAAAAATATCCCTACTATCAAGAAATTCTGTTACATCTTCTAAAAATATTGAAGCTACCTTATTTTGCGAAAGCATAAACATGTCATCAATATTCAACATAGCTTGCATTAGAAATAGAATTTTTTGTGGAAAATCTTCTATTCCAGACTTAGTCACTAATGCATCTTCTTCTAGTTTTACATTATATTTATTTAAAAAACTTTCTAATACTTGCTTTCTTTTATTGCTATTTATATCAACACCTGACATTTGCAAGTTATTAATAATATATGCATCATCTGTTAAAATAATTTCATCATCTGCTTCTAGTTTTGCATAAACTTGTAAATAGTCATTATATCTATCTAAAAAAGGACTTGTTATTTCTAAATATTCTCCAATTTTATTAACTGATATTTCTTGTTCCAGCCACTTTATATATTTTTCTTTTACTTTAATTGGATCTAATAAATTTTTCATTTTTATTTCCTCCTATAACTCCATTTGATACAATATGCCACAATTATCTTGTATTATATTAAATTTTTTAAAAAATTCTAAACAATATTTATATAAATCTGCATCATCAATATTAAATGGAATTGCATCTCTCATTTCTGTCATTTCATTATATATATGCAAATGATTCCCTGTAATTTTTGTTCCATCTGAATTTATGTGAAAAGAATTAGTAATATCCAATCTCAATAAAGGTATATTATTAAAATATGTTCTACCTTGATATGTACATTTTCTTTTATCTATTTTGCCTCTTTTTATACTTACTATAAATTTTGTACCTTCTCTTTTAGCAAACACATCAAATTCTAATTTATCTCCTATTCTAGGAAATTCTAATGTTGCCTCTGAAACCCTCTCTTTCATCATATCTATTAATTTTATAGCTTCCTCTGTTGTCATTTTAAAATTTGAATTATTGTTATTCAATTTTTCTTCGTCCATATAAAAAACTCCCATCTATTATTTTATAATTTAATAATAAATAATACTATTCTATATTATATTATATAATATAATTTATATTTTTTTATTACAAATATATTTATTTTCTTTTACAATTATATTACTTCTTTTAAGATAAACAATAATATATTTCCAATCGCTTATATTATAGAACATTTGTTTTTATTTGTCAACATTTTTTGCAATTATATCAAAATATGGTTATACTTTACAATAAAAAATCTAAAAAGCCCGAGTTTTACAGTTAATCCAATTTTAAATAATATATAAACGTTAGAGACACATGAATTTGAGTGTGTCAAATTTT
>CALXHD010000041.1 GCA_944388015.1 uncultured Clostridia bacterium
GAACAAATTAACGGAAAGCCAAAGAGAAAAATTAAAATTATTGCAAAATTATAAGGCTTTCCGATTTGTTCTTATATAGAAAAAATCGCGGATTTTTACGATACAACAAGGTTGAACCCTATACTTATAACCGTCCTCGAATATTAAAAATTAATATTTACTGTAACCATAACTATGATATAATTGTATTAAATATAGCAAAAGAAAATAATAAAGGGGATGATGACTTGGAACAAGAAACAGATAAAAAACTGTACCAAGAATTTCTGAAAGGAAATAATTCAAGTTTTGAAAAAATAGTAATAAAACATAAAGACAAACTAATATATTTCATATCAACATATGTAAAAAACATAGATATAGCAGAAGATATAGCACAAGATGTATTTGTATATATTTTAGTACATAGGGTTAATTATGACTTTAAATATTCACTAAAAACATATTTATTCACAATAGCAAAATCAAAAGCATTGAATTACATAAAAAGAGAAAAGAAAATAATATATAAAGAAGATATAAATGAACTAGACTATTTAAATAATTCTAATACACATGAGTTAGAAGAAATAGTATTTGCAAATGAGAAAAAACAAAATTTATATAAAACAATTAATAAACTAAAAACAAATTATAGAGAAGCAATTTACTTAGCAGATATTGAAGAGCTAAAATATAGCGAAATTGGGAAGATTTTAAAAAAATCACAATCAAGTACAAAAGTGTTAATACATAGAGCGAGGAAAGAACTAGAAAAATTAATAAGAAAGGAGAGTGAAAAATATGAAGGATAATAAAGAATTCATAAATGACATCTATAAAAAATATGATGAATATAAAACCAAAGAAAAAAACAAAATGAAACTAAGAATAAAATATATATCATATGTTACAGTTCTAGCAACAGTTGTCATTGTTAGTATATTAGGAATAAATATTAAAAAAGTTAACAACAATAATGAAAATCTTGTAGATGTGCAGGAAGAAATAAAACTTGCTAAAGTAGGAAGTTTTGAAAACTTTTATAACATTCTAAAAAAACAAGAAGACTCTGATATAAGAAATAATGAATTAAAAACGGAACAAGGAATAACAGAGTCAGCTATGAATGATTCTACATATAGTACAACAAATGTTCAAGAAACAAATGTAGATGAAGCAGATATAGTAAAAACAGACGGAAAATATATTTACTATATTATAGAAAACAAAGTCGTAATAATAAACATACAAAATAAAATGGTACAAGAATCTGAAATAATATATACAGACAAAATACCAAAAGAGTTATATATTAAAGGAGATAAATTAATTGTAATTACATATGGAATAACAAATATAGAGCCTAAAACAATATATGAGACAAAAGATGTAGCATATGTAGAAGGAACTAAACAAAAAACCTCAATTATAACATATGACATACAAGATAGAAAAAATCCAAAAGAAGAAAGAAAAATAGAAATGGATGGCACATATTTATCTTCAAGAATGCTTGAAGATAGTGTATATGTAATAACAAACAAGTATTTATATAGTGAAATAAATACAATAAAACACACAAATTTAGAAGATTTAAAAGAGGAAGAGTATAAACCAACATATATAGATACTGCAATAGATGATGAAGAAAAATATATATAATGTAATGATATGAGGTATTTTGATGACAGTAAAATAGATAATTATTTGATTGTATGTGGATTTAATATAAAAGACAATCAAAAAGCAGACATACAAACATATTTAGGAGCAGGAGATACCATATATTGTTCTGATAAAAATATGTATATATTAAAAACAAAAGAAATTTATGATATTAATACATATTCTTTATTAGGCAGTAAAACACAAATTATAAAATTCAATTTAGAAAATGGAAAAACTAATTATAAAGCAGAGAACACTATAGAAGGAAGAGTACTAAATCAATTTTCTATTAGTGAAGATAAAAAAGAAAATCTAAGAATTGCAGTAACAAAAGAAACATACAACACACAAACAAATTCTAATGAAACAAATAATAAATTACTTGTTTTAGACAAAGGATTAAATCTAATTGGAATTTTAGAAAATTTGGCAAATGGAGAAAATATATATTCAGTAAGGTTTATGGAAAAAAAGGCATATATTGTAACATATAAACAAGTTGACCCATTATTTGTAATTGATTTATCAGATCCACAAAATCCAACAAAACAAGGAGAACTAAAAATTCCCGGATATAGTACATACCTACATCCTTTTGATGAAACACATATTATAGGCTTTGGATATGATACAAATAATGATGGAACAAGAAATATAAACAATGGACTTAAATTATCAATGTTTGACGTAACAGATATGAATAATCCAAAAGAATTATTTACCGAAATAATTGGAAACTCTAGCACATATTCAGAAGCTACATATAATCATAAAGCAATATTATACATAAATAATATAATGGCATTTCCAATCTCAGATTACAGACAAAATACATCTGTGTCAGAGGCATTAATTTATGAGATTAGCATAGAAAATGGATTTAATCTAAAAGGAAAATATACTCAAAACACAAATAAAGATTATAAGAAAAAAATTAATAGAATTATATACGCAAATAATGGATATTACATATTATCAAATGCAGATATAACTAAAATAGATAAAAATAACTTTAAAACTATAGATACAACAAACTTTGAGATATAATTTCTCAAAGTTTATTGTATCTATTAAACATAATGCCTTTACAAATAAACAAAATATGATATAATATATATATTAAAAGTCTAAATAGACAAAAATGAAGGGAGGAAAACTTTTTTTGTAACTTATTAACAATGCTTTTTCAAGAGAGAGGAGAAAAATGAAACAAAAATAAAATTAATGTTTTCCAAAAAAATAGGTAATTAATTTATTATCTATAATAAATTATTACACATTTACAAGCTATACTTAAGATTTGAGTATAGCTTGTTTTAGGTGTGACAAGTTTAGACTTACTTGATATATGTGATTTGAGTTTATAAATAGACACATATAGAAAAGCTACTTAATTACATAATTAAATAATTTTTTCAAAATACTAGACTTTTACTTAAATTTTGTATATAATTGGTTTGACAAATTAAAATAATTTGGAGGGAAAACTGATGTATGAAAGAAATGCAATTGTTCTAGAAAGATATCTAAGCAACATATTTGGAAAAAATGATGAAACAAATGTAAAATCAAGTTTTGAGATATATAAAGATATCCTAGAAGAAATGGAAAAATATCAAGTTGTAACTAAAGAAGAAGAAAAAGTAATAAAAGAATTTGATGAAATTGCAAAAAATATGCAAACCATCCAAAAAAAACAAGAAGTACTATGTTCAGAAAATATGGAACATGAAGAAGAAAGAAATAAGCTATTTAATGACTTAGACCAAGCACCAGAAATGATAGAAAAAAAAATATTGAGATTAGAACAAGATATAGATGAAAATATAGCTGAACAAAAAGAAATAAGAGAAAATTATATAGAATTATTAAATAAATTCGTAGAAAAGCAAAAAGAAAGAAATAAATGCGCAAAAACAAAAAGAACAACAGAAACAAATCATATAAAAATTTTAAATGATACTATCCAAAAAATAGAAAATATAGATTTAACATGTGTAAAAAAAGTAAAAGAATTTATAAACATAGATAATGACACAATAATACAATCTCTAACTAAAATTATGTTAGAAAATGGTAAAAACGAAAAAGTTAAGTTTGATAATGATGTAATAAAAAAAGCTGTAGAAATTAGAGTAGATATTGCTAAAAAAGAAGCGGAATGCTACACAAATATATATGAAAAACTTAGAAAACTAATGTCAGAAATCGAATCTGATAATTTAAAATTAGATAAATACAAAAAATTATTAAAAAATGTAATGATAAAACTAGATTTTATAGAAGCAGAAAAAGAATATATTATTAGCTTTTTAGATAATGAAAGAATGACAGCTATAAATGGTGAAAAATTACATAAGCAAATGATGAAAGAAGCAACTGTAAATTTTGAAAAAGATATTAAACAAATTAAAAATTTATATGACTTAATATTAAGAGAAATTGCAGGCAAAGCATCTAAAAAAGCATATAGAGAATTATATAATAGCACATATTTACTTGATATTGAAGAAACAGAAAAGAGCTTTAACCAAGAAGCAAGTTCAATAAAATCAAATGTTGGAACAATGATTAATACAAATTACTGGAGAATTGAAGGAATAAAAAATTTATATGAAGTATTTAATAAGGAAATAGAAGAAAATTTTGAAAGAGATTTGACAGAATTTATGCCTGAAGAAGAACAAGAAGACGATGATTATGAAGAAGAAGCTCAAGAACAACCACATGAGACAAATCAGGCCATTTTTGAAGAAGAATATTTAAAAGAAGAACAAGAAGATGAAGAAGAAGAATGGTTTATTAGCAATGATGAAATAGAAGACAAAAAGCAAGAAGAAGATATAGATTATGATGTAGAAGATGAATACGAAGATGATGACGACTATGAAGAAGATTATGATGAAGAGTATGAAGATGAAGAAATCTATGAAGAAGAATATAATGATGAAGATGAGTATGAAGAAGAATATGATGAAGATGAATATGAAGACGAAGAAGAATATGATGATAACTATGAATATGAAGATGACGAATATGATAGTGAAAAAGATGCTGATTATGAATATTATGATGAAGATATAGAAGAAGAACAATATGAGGATGAAATTATAGAAAATAAAAAAGAGATAGAAAACGAAAAAATACGTAAAAAAAATACTAATATTAACAAAAATTCAAGAAAGCAAACTAAAAAAAGTGAAAATGATTCAAAAGGAATATTCGGAAAAATATTTAAAAAATAGAGGGAGTACCCTCTATTTTAATTCATTCATACAATCTTTGTTATCAAATATATCTTTAATATTTTTACAAGTATCACTTGCAATTTTATTTAATGCTTCAGATGTAAAAAATGCTTGATGTGAAGTTATAATTAGATTTGGCATTGATAATAAAATAGATAAATTATTATCCCTTTTATAAGAATTAGACATATCACGTAAGAAAAATTCATCTTCATCTTCATAAACATCTAGACCTACACCACCAATTTTGCCATTTTCCATTTCTTTTATTAAACTTTTTGTATCAATTAATTTACCTCTACTACAATTAATTAAAATGACACCATCTTTCATCTTTTTAATACTTTTATCATTAATAATATTTTCTGTTTCAGGTGTTAATGGACAATGTAAAGAAATAATATCTGATTTAGCATATAACTCATCTAAACTAACATATTTAAATCCAAGTTCTTCTTCTGCCTTTTTATCAGGGTATAAGTCATATGCAATAACATTTGTTCCAAAACCTTTCATAATTTGAATAAAAACTTTGCCTATTCTACCAGTTCCTATAACTCCAATAGTTTTACCATGAATATCAAAACCAAGTAATCCATCAATTGTAAAATTATACTTTCTTGTACGTTGATAAGATTTATATAATTTTCTTGTGATATTTAAAAGTAAAGCAACAGCGTGTTCTGCAACTGCATATGGTGAATATTGTGGAACTCTAACAACTCTTATATTACCTTTATGAGCTAAATCTACATTATTAAAACCAGCACAACGAAGTGCAACAAGTTTAACACCATTTTCATTTAAAATTTTAAAAGTTGCTTCATCTATTTTATCATGTACAAAAATACAAACTACATCAAAACCCTTTGTAAGTTGAGCAGTTTCTGAATTTAATAAAGACTCAAAATATGTTATTTCATATCCATAATCCTCATTATATTTATTGAAAAATCTTTTGTCATACTCTTTTGTGTCAAAAAAAGCTATTTTAATCATAATTATCAACTCCATTTCCTATAATAGTTTAACACTTTCTTTTCAAAAAATCCATATTAATTTAGAATTTTATTAGAAATAATTTTGCGCTTTGTAGTTTCTTGATTTTTAATTTTAAAAAAATAGTATATTATATTGAGTAAATTATAGAATTTCTTAAATAGATTTTACGGAAAGTGTTCAATATGAAATATTGGAAGGGTGCCGTAAAAGATATTTTAGAAATTCATAATTTACGGAAATGAACCGGAAAATTTATGAAATATAATATACTATTTTTTAAGTTTATAAACTTATTATAAAACTACAAAGCACAAAATTATACTGACCACTTAGTCTAATTAAAAAAATAACAAAAATATGATAATATTATATGGAAATTATATACAAAGGAGTCAATTATGAATAAAGTCTTAGAGATTACAGATTTAAAAGATATGTTAAACAAAACAGAAAAACTATATGGAGATAGACCAGCATATAAAATAAAAGAAAAAAATGGTGAATATAAAATTTATACACATAAACAAGCAAGAGAAATGATAAATGCATTAGGAACAGCCTTAATAAATTTAGGACTAAAAGGTAAAAGAATTGCTGTTATTGGAAAAAACAGATATGAATGGGAAATTGCATATTTAGCAGTAACATGTGGTGTTGGAACAATAGTTCCATTAGACAAATCACTACCTGAAAATGAGCTTAAAAGATTAATAGAAAGATCAGAAATAGAAGCAATATTTTATGCAGAAGAATACGAAGAAAGCCTAAAAAGAATAATATTACATAATACTGGGAAATTAAAACATTTAATTTCAATGGACTCAATAGAAAATAGACATGGAATATATTCACAAAAAGAATTAATTGAAACAGGGAAAAAACTAATTGCAGAAGGAAATAAAAAATACATAAATACAAAAATAGATCCAGAAAAGATGAATATAATGCTATTTACATCAGGAACAACATCTGAATCAAAAGTAGTTGCATTATGTCATAGAAATTTATGTTCTAATTTAATGGATCTAGCGAGTGTATTAGATATTAACGAAACAGATAGGATATTGTCTTTTTTACCAT
Source organism: uncultured Clostridia bacterium (assembly GCA_944388015.1). GTDB lineage: Bacteria > Bacillota > Clostridia > TANB77 > CAG-508 > CAG-269. The sequence continues at coordinate 6,981 of CALXHD010000041.1, forward strand.
TACACCATGTATTTCAATGTACAGTTGGATTTTTATTTTCATATTATAAAGGTTGCCAAACAGCATTTTGTGATGGATTAAAACATATCATGAAAAACTTAAATGAATACCAAATAACATTTGCATCATTTGTTCCAGCTATTTATGAAAATATGTATTATAATATGATAAGAAAATCAAAAAAAGAAGGAAAATGGGAAAAAATAGAACTATTAATGGAAGAACATAAAAATGATACAATGGAAGAAAAAAAGAAAATTTTTAACGAAATACATGAATTATTTGGTGGACATATTCGCTTATTTGTCACAGGAGCAGCTGCAATAGATAAAAAAGTATTAGAAGGATATAGAACATTAGGCATTAATTTGTGTCAAGCATATGGACTAACAGAAACATCACCAATAATAGGAATCGAAACAAATACAGCACATCGTCTAGGATCTATAGGAAAGGTAGTACCACATGTACAAGCAAAAATCGTAGATTCAAATGAAGAAGGAATAGGAGAACTTGCAGTAAAAGGACCAAATGTAATGCTAGGGTATTATAAAAATGAAAAAGCAACAAAAGAAGTTATACAAGATGGATGGTTTTATACAGGAGATTTGGCAAAAATTGATGAAGATGGATATATCTTTATTTCTGGCAGAAAAAAGAGTGTAATAGTTCTTAAAAATGGTAAAAATATATTTCCAGAAGAAATGGAAAGTCTAGTAAATAGAATTGAAGGAGTAAAAGAATCTTTTATATTTGGAAAAACAAATAGAAAAAACAAAGATGATATTAGAATACATGTAAAAGTCGTAATTGATAAAAAAATTGTTAAAGAAGCTTATAAAGTAGACAGTGATGAAGAAATATATGATGCCATAAACAATAAGATAAAAGAAATAAACAAAGCTATGCCACCATATAAAGCAATACATGGACTAATTATAACAGAAACTCCACTAATTAGGACTACAACTTCAAAAATAAAGAGACAGGAGGAAATGAAGACAATTGAATAAGATAAATATTATTCATTATAAAACTATAGATTCAACACAAAAAGAAATATGGAGAAAAATAGAAAACAGAGATATAAAAGATAAAACACTCATAATGGCAGATATACAAACAGATGGTATAGGAACACATGGCAGGAAGTGGTATACAACTGAAGAAAATAATATAGCCTTTTCTTTTGTAATGTTTCCACATATAGAAATAAATAAACTAGAAGGGTTAACCACTAAAATTGCAGAAATTTTAGTAGAAGTCTTTAAAAAAATATACAATTTAGATTTGAATATAAAAAAACCAAATGATATAATTATAAAAAATAAAAAAATAGGAGGTATATTAACAGAAACAAAATTACAGGGAAGTATAGTAAATACTATAGTTATTGGAATAGGAATTAACACAAATCAAATGAATTTTGAAGAAGAGATTAAAAATATTGCGACTTCAATAAAAAAAGAATTTGGAATTAAAATAGACAATAAATTAATTATAAAAGAATTCATAAAAGAATTCGACTCTAGTTTCTGTAATATATTAGAAAGCAAAATTTAGGAAAGGAAGAGAATAATATGAAAACAGCATTTTTATTTCCTGGACAAGGGGCACAAAGTGTAGGAATGGGAAAAGATATTTACGATAATTTTGAAGAAGCGAGAGAAATATATAAAAAAGCAGAAGATGTAACAGGAATTGACGTAAAGAGATTGTGTTTTGAAGGACCTGAAGAAGAATTAATGAAAACTGAAAATACTCAAATTGCAATTTTAACAACAAGTTTAGCAATATTATCTGTTTTAGAAAAATATAATATAAAAGCAGAAATGACAGCAGGTTTAAGCTTAGGTGAATATACATCATTAATATATGGAGGATATCTTACTATAGAAGAAGGAATGAAGCTTATTAAAAAAAGAGGCTATTATATGGGGAATTTCTTGCCAAAACAAGAAAAATATATGATGTCTGCAGTAATTGGTTTAGATAGTTCTATAATAAAAGATATCTGTATGGATATAAAAAATACTGAATTTGTAGTCCCAGCAAACTATAATTGCAAAGCACAAACAGTTATATCAGGAACAGAAAAAGGAATTGAGCTTGCAACAGAAAAATTAAAAGAAGCTGGAGCTAAAAGAGTTATACCATTAAAAACAAGTGGTCCATTTCATACTGAAAAACTACTTGAAGCAAAAAAATTATATGAAAAAGAACTAGAAAATGCAAAATTTGAAAATGGAAATGATATTCAAGTAGTAAAAAATATTGATGGCATGCCATATAAAAAAGACGAGAATATGAAAGTAATATTAGCTAAACATATAATAAGCCCTGTAAGATTTGATAAAACAATAGAAACAATGAGAAATAACGGAATTACAGATTTTATAGAAATAGGACCTGGAAAAACTTTAACAGGATTTGTTAAAAAAGACTATAAAGAAGCTAATATATATAATATAAATAATTTAGAAAGCTTAAAAGATTTTTTGAATGAGAAAGGAGAATAAATATGGAAGAAAGAAAAGTTGCATTAGTAACAGGAGGAGCAAGAGGGATTGGAAAAGCGATTGCTTTAAAATTTGCAAAAAATAACTATAATATTGTCCTAAATTATGTATCAGATAATACAGATACTCAAAGCTTAAAAGATGAACTAGAACAATATGGTATTGAAGCAATATGTGTTAAAGCAGATGTTTCAAAAAAAGATGAAGTAGAAGAAATGGTAAAACAAGCAATTGAAAAATTTGGAAAAATCGATGTATTAGTAAATAATGCAGGAGTAACAAAAGATTGTTTACTTATGAGGATGAAAGAAGAAGATTTTGACAAAGTTATAAATATAAATCTAAAAGGAACTTTTTTAATGACCAAAGAAGTAATACCATATATGATGAAAAAAAGAAATGGTAAAATTATTAATATATCATCAGTTGTTGGTGTTTGTGGAAATGCTGGTCAGTCAAATTACTCAGCATCAAAAGCAGGAATTATAGGCTTTACTAAGAGTATAGCAAAAGAAGTGGCAAGCAGAAATATTTGTGCAAATTGTGTAGCACCTGGTTTTATTGCAACAGACATGACAGAAGTTTTATCAGAAGATGTAAAAAATAATATAAATTCACAAATACCAATGAAACGCATGGGCACAGCTGAAGATGTAGCAAATGTTGTATATTTTTTAGGAAATGACGAAAGTAGTTATATTACAGGTCAAGTAATAAATGTTGATGGAGGAATGGTTTAATATGGATAAAAGAGTTGTTGTAACTGGACTTGGAGCAATAAGTCCAATCGGAAACAATGTTGATGAGATTTGGAAAAGTATTGAAGATAAAAAATGTGGAATTGATGAAATAACAGCATTTGATACAACAAATTTTAAAACAAAACTTGCTGGAGAAATAAAAAACTATGACAGTTCAAAATATTTTGATGTAAAACAAGCTAAAAGATTAGATAAAGTTTCACAATATGCTATAATTGCAGCAAGAGAAGCTTTTAAAGATAGTAAAATAGCTAAGGAAAATACAAACCTTAATAATGTTGGAATCTTTGTAGGGTCAGGTATTGGAGGAATAGAAACAATTCAAAAACAATGTGAAACAAATACACTAAAAGGTAATAGCAGAGTTTCACCAATGTTTATACCAATGGGAATAGTAAATATGCCAGCTGGAAATATTGCAATTGATTTAGGACTTAAAGGAGAATCTATTTCAATTGTTACTGCATGTAGTTCAGCAACACATTCAATAGGTGAAGCATATAGAGCTATAAAACATGGTTATGAAGAAGTGGTTTTAGCAGGAGGAAGTGAAGCACCAATATGTGAAGTAGGACTTGCAGGATTTGAAAATATGAAAGCACTTTCACATTCAACAGATAAAAATAGAGCAAGTATCCCATTTGATAAAGAAAGATCAGGTTTTGTTATGGGAGAAGGTGCAGCAGTTATTGTACTAGAAGAATTAGAACATGCCAAAAAAAGAGGAGCACATATTTATGCAGAAATAATTGGATATGGAGCAACATCTGATGCATATCATATTACATCACCTGATCCAAATGGAGAAGGCGGAGCAAGAGCAATGCAAAGAGCAATCGATGATGCAAAAATTACAGCTGAAGAAATTGATTATATTAATGCACATGGTACATCTACACATTTAAATGATTCTACAGAAACAAAAGCTATTAAAACAGTATTAAAAGATTATGCAAAAAAGGTAAAAGTAAGTTCAACAAAAGGAAATACAGGACATCTATTAGGAGCTGCAGGATCAATTGAAGCTATAATAAGTATTAAAGCAATAGAAAATTCTTTAGTACCACCAACAATAAATTATAAAGTACCTGATGAAGAATGTGACTTAGATATTGTACCAAATGAACCAGTAAAACAGGATATTAATGTAGTTATGTCAAATTCACTTGGATTTGGTGGTCATAATGCAAGTATTATTTTAAGAAAGTTTGAAAATTAGGAGGAAATAAAATGGAATATGAACAAATAAAACAACTAATAGAAGATATGGGAAAATCAAAATTAAGTAGTTTAGATATTGAATTTCCTAATGGAATAAAAATCAAAATGAAAAAAGATCATGAAGAAAAATTACCTGAAAGACAAGATAAAATAGAACATCTAATAGATGTAAAAAATGAAGAAGCTAAACAACCTAAAAAAGAAGAAGGTCAAATTGTAACTTCACCAATGGTTGGAACTTTTTACACAAAGCCTTCTCCTGACAGTGACTCATATGTTGAAGTTGGTTCAACAGTAAAAAAAGGTGATGTTCTTTGTATTATAGAAGCAATGAAATTGATGAATGAAATCGAATCAGAATTTGATGGTAAAATTGCAGAAATAATAGCAAAAGACGGAGAATCTGTACAATATGGTGACCCATTATTTAGAATTATATAGAAAAAATATTATATACCTTGAGAGGAATGTGATAAAAATGTTAAATAAAGAAGAAATAAAAAACATAATTCCACAAAGAGAGCCTTTTTTAATGATTGATGAAGTAGAAGAA
>CALXHD010000042.1 GCA_944388015.1 uncultured Clostridia bacterium
TACAATACTTTCAAGATGTCAAAGATTTGACTTTAAAAGAATATCTAATGAAGATATAATAAAAAGATTAAAAATTGTTTGTAAAGAAAGTAATGTAGAGATAACAGAAGGAGCATTAAAAATAATAGCAGTATTATCTGAAGGAGCAATGAGAGATGCTTTATCTATTTTAGAAAGATGTATTCAAGATGGTGAAAATAAAATAGATGAGGATAAAATAAAAGATTTAGTTGGTATTCCTAAATTTGACTTTATTAATAGTATTGTTAATTCTATTATAGAATACAATATAGAGGGAGCATTAAAGACTGTAGAAGATGTAATAAATCAAGGAAAAGACTTAGATAATTTTGTTTGGGAAATGATTAAATATATAAGAGATATTTTAGTATATCAAGCTTGTAAAAAACTTGATATATATAATGATCAAGAATTAGAAGAAATTAAAAAAATAACAAATAAAGTTTCAAAGGAAAGATTGGTAGAATTGATATATAAATTATCTGAATTACAAAGTGATATGAAATGGTCAAGTCAAAAAAATATTCTTTTTGAAGCTGGAATAATTAAATTATGTACAAAGATTATTCCTAATATAAAACAAAATTATGATATTGTTACACCAGTAGAAAATACAAAACAAACTGTAATACAACCTAAAGTAAATCAAAATATAGAACCAAGAATGAAAACAAATGAAATAAAACCACAGGCAACAGAAAAGAAACAAGTTAAGGCTGGAAGTATTTCACAAATGTGGCCAACAATTGTAACAAATTTAAAGCAAAATGGAAAAATAGTTTTATATACAAATTTGATAAATACTGATGCGACAGAATTAAATGATATGACAGTTGGTATTAATTTTAAAAAAGGTATAACACCATTTGGAAAGGCAATACTAGAAAAGCAAGAAAATATTAGGGAACTAACGAGATTGGTATCAATGGCATGTGGAAAAGAGATGCAAATAAAATATATAAGTAATACTCAAAATGTAGAGGTAAAGCCATCAGTAGAAGAAAATCTTAAGAATTTAGCAAATGAATCTGATATACCATTTAATATAATAGAATAAAAATTTGTAATTAATTAACTAAATTATATGAGAAAGGAATGATAATATATGTCAAAAAGAGGTGGATTCCCAGGAGGAATGGGAGGATTTGGCGGAATGAATATTAATAATTTAATGAAACAAGCAAAAAAAATGCAAGCAGATATGGAAAAATCCCAAGTAGAGTTATCAAATAAAGAATTTGAAGCTACAGCTGGTGGAGGAGCTGTATATGCTAAGGTTTCAGGTAGCAAGGAATTAAAAGAACTTAAACTAAAACCTGATGTAGTTGACCCAGAAGATATAGAAATGCTTGAAGATTTAGTCCTTACATGTGTAAACGAAGCATTAAAGAAAGTAGATGAAGCACAAGCACAAGAGTTAGGAAAATATAATATACCAGGATTAGGATTTTAGTAGGGATTTAGGGAATTTGCCCTAAATCTTTTTTAGGAGGAAGAGTAAATGTCATTATATTCACCATCAATTGAAAAACTGATAGAAAGTTTTGAGAGATTACCAAGTATAGGGCATAAAACTGCAGCAAGACTTGCATTTTATATGCTGAATTGTTCAGAAGATGAAACAAATCAATTTGTTAATTCAATAATAGAGGCAAAAAAGAATTTAAAATATTGTAGTAAATGTTTTAATATATCAGATACTGATCCTTGTCCTATATGTAGTAATCCTAAAAGAGATGATTCTTCTATTTGTGTTGTAGAAGATGTGCGTGATATTATTGCAATGGAAAAAACACATGAATTTAGAGGAGTTTATCATGTTTTACATGGTTCGATATCACCAATGAATGGCGTTGGACCTGATGATATTAAGATAAAGGAATTACTTTCAAGGCTTATGGATGGTCATGTTAAAGAAGTTATTATTGCAACAAATCCTAGAGTTGAGGGAGAGGCAACAGCAATGTATTTATCTAAATTGATAAAGCCACTTGGGGTAAAGGTTACAAGAATAGCACACGGAATACCAGTAGGGGGAGATTTAGAGTATACTGATGAGGTTACTCTTACAAAAGCTTTAGAAGGCAGAAGAGAGATGTAAATTTAATTTAATATTTTTCTTTTTTTGTTGAATAGAGAAAATTGGTAATTCTCTATTCAACAAAAAATATAGGTAAAAGTTCTGATAAGGTAAAATTTCTAATAAAGAAGCGGATATAAAATATTTAAAATATACTATTTTTATTTCGCAATATTCTGTGATTAATAAAAAATGTATTTATGGCTTCTATTATAATTACACAGATTGAAAGAATTATTATGAAAATAGGGTTTATTTTTTGTGGTATTTGTGAGAGGTAATATATTTGTTCTTTAATTTCATTTAGTTTTATGTTTAGTGTATCTATTTGGAGTATATTTTCTATTGCAAAATTTATTATATAATGTAATAGTATAAAAATAATTATAGAAATTAAAATACCAATAATACATAAGAAAATATTTTCAATAATAGTAATTTTTTGAATATCTTTATTTGTATAACCTTCTACTTTTAAAATCCATAATTCACTAGTTTGTAGATAGCTTTTATTTATATTTGTTGTTAATAGTACAAATAACAGAATAATTAGTGAGATTATAAATAGAAATATTATTAACTTTTTTATTATTTCCATTGTTTCTATTGATAAATTTAAGCTTTGTGAAATATTATATTCTGTTTTACTAATATTATTTGCTAATGTATTTTCAGCTTCTTTTTCTAAATTATTTTTACTTATTATATTTTTTTCATCGAGTAATCTCAAGGTTTCTTCTACATTACTAATGTTATCTACAGTAATTTGCAATTGAAAATAATTAGGAATATAATTAATTTCTTTATTTAATTCTTTTATAACTTGTTTTGGGACATATGGAGTTGAAGTATTATTATATTTTTGGCTATTATAAATTCCAATAACTAGAAAATCTTTTTTAAATGAGTTTGCATTATCAGGTGTAAACTTAATTGATATTTTTTTATTAAGCAATGTTTCTCCATTTATATATTCATCTTCAGAAATAGGATTGGTATAATCTCTAAAATTTGAATCAGCATATATTTTACTTGGTAAAATAATTACATATCTATCTGCTTCAGATATTTTTCTACCACAAATTACTTCTGGACATGTTTTGGTATTTATAGGTTTTATTTTTATATGACCATCAGTAAAACTATTTTTTAAATTTTCACAGGTTTCAACTGCTATAACTTTTTGTTCATATTGATCAGCAATCATTTGAATATGATCAATACTTTGTAAATTTTCTAAAATTTGATTATAATTTTGTTGATTATAGCTAATACCATTGATAGTTCGTAATTCTATACTGTTTTGGATATTTTCTATTTGATATGCAATAGAGTAAATAACCATATCTATAGTGAATAAGATTATTAATAAAAAGCATAAAGGTATAATTAAAATATGATTTCTTTTTCTATTTTGTTTGATTCTTTTTATTGATATATCTAAAATTTTATTAAACTTCATTTGTTTTTAAAATTCCTTCTTCTAAATTTAACATTATATCGGCATAGTTTTTTATTTTTTCACTATGTGATACAATTATAACACATTTATTATTTTTACTTAGTTGTTTTAATATTTCAAAAATATTTTTTTGATTTTTTTCATCTAGATTTCCAGTAGGTTCATCTGCTAGTATAATTTGTGGTTTGTTGGCTAAAGCCCTAGCTATTGCAACTCTTTGTTGTTCACCTCCTGATAATTCTTTTGGAAGGTGTTTTTTTCTTTTATCAAGTCCCATTAAATTAATTAATTCTTCTGTTCTTTTTTTTCGTCTTATTTTATCATAATTTTCATTTATATACATTGGTTGCATTATATTTTCTTCAATGGTTAAATTTTTGTTTAGGTAAAAAGACTGAAAAATAAATCCAATATTTTTCATTCTTAAATTTGCTTTTTGTGAATCTGATAATGAACTTATATCTATTTCGTCAATAAATAAAGTACCTTTTGAGAATTTATCTATTGTTCCAATAATGTTAAGTAGTGTTGTTTTTCCACTTCCTGATGCTCCAGTTATTCCATATAATTTTCCAAGTTCAAATTTAAAATTAATATTTTTTAATACTTCAATTTTTTCTTTATTTTTTATATATTCTTTATATCCATTTACTATTTTTATTTTACTCATTTTTTCTCCTTCTTCATTTTTATTATATAGCACTTTTTAATATTTTTTTAGTTCTATTGCATACAAAAATACTTAATATAATTATATAACTTAGATTTATAGAAATATTTCTAATTAAATTTAATTTTGTTGAAATCATAAAGTGTTTTAATATAATATATTGAAATAAATTGTATAAAATAAATCCTAAAATAAAACTAATAAGATATATTATTATAAATATACAAAAAATAATAAATTTTATTTTATTTGAATTATAACCTGTAAAATATAGTAATTTTATATTTTCTTTTTCACTATTTAATATATTTATAGAGATAAATATGAATAAGAAAATAACAATTAAAATTATAGTATATTTAATTATTGTAGATGCCATTTTTACATTATTATAGCTTGTAAAAAAGGGATTATCCACAAGTTGTCTTTCTGTTTTAATACCATATTTGCTAAAAATATTTTGAACATATTCTACATTTTTCCAATCATCGATAATAATATCGTAAATAGGAATAGTATATGTTTCAAAATCTAATATTTCTGTTGTAATATTTTCTACGTGTTTAATATTTTTAATTTGATTTTGTTGATCTTGTGTTAAAATGATTTCTGTATTTGGTATATATATAGTTCTGCCTGCTTCTGCATCTACAATTTTAGTATCATAATAAGAATTTATAATTGGTATAATATTAAGTGAGATGTTTAAGACTATAAATAAGAAGATAAATAGTATTAAATATGCTATGTTTGACTTACTTTTTAACATACTTTTAAAATAACCTAATATCATTATTAATGCTCCTTTATGATTTAGTATTATTAAATAAATAATATATAAAAAATATATTTTAGTCAAGTTTTTTATGAAATCTTACAAATTTTGTATTTTATTATACTTATAATCTCAACACAATATAAAGGTTATCTATGAAAAATGCAAAAGTTTTACAAAAGTTACCTATGAAAAATGCAAAAATTTTATAAAAGTTATCTGTAAAAAATGCAAAAAAACTTGACAAATATAATATTATCTTTTAGAATATATTTAAAAAGGGAGTAAAGTTATGGATAGGAAAATTTATAAAGATTTGTTGAATTGGAAAAATAATAATATAGAAATGCCATTAATGGTTATTGGTGCTAGACAAGTTGGGAAAACATATACAATAAAAAAATTTTGTGAAAGAGAATTTCAAAAGTATGTATATATAAATTTATTTGAAAATGAGAATATTGTTGAATTATTTGAGAGAAAAATTTCTGTTACTGAAAAAATACGAATGTTGAAAATTATTATCAAAAGTGAACAAAATATTGATGTAGATTTTGAAAAAACAGTAATTTTTTTTGATGAAGTGCAGGAAAGCGAAGAAATAATAAGTACATTGAAATATTTTAATGAATCTGATATACATTACAAAATAATTTGTGCAGGAAGCTTACTAGGTGTTAAATTAAAAAGAATGTCTAAACCTTTTCCTGTGGGAAAAGTAGAAATACTATATATGAAACCAATGGATTTTGAAGAATTTTTAATAGCTGATAGTGGAAAAGATATGATAAACATTATAAAAGAACATTTTGAAAATAACATACCAATAGTTGATATAATGCATAATGAATTATTGTCTTTATATAGGTTATATATTTGTACAGGTGGAATGCCAGCTTCTGTTAAAAATATTTTAGAAGTTAATAAAGATATTTTAAAATATAACAAAAAAATTCTGAGAAATATTATTGATGGTTATTTAAATGATATGAAGAAATATGTAAAAGATGCGACAGAAACTATAAGAATAGAAAATATATATAATTCTATTCCAACACAAATAGGAAATAAAAGCAATAAATTTCAATTTAGTAAGGTTCGTAATGGTGCAAGAAGTAAAAATTATGAAACTGCATTACAATGGTTGCTATCTAGTAATTTAGTTACTAAAATCTGTTTATTAAAAGTTCCTAAAAATCCGCCTGAAGCATTTAAAGATGAAGATATTTTTAAATTATATCTTAGTGATATTGGAATATTAAATTCTATTTTAAATATTAATTTGGAAGATATTATTTTAGATAAGGAGTTTATTTATAAAGGAGAATTAGCTGAAAATTATGTGCAACAACAATTAAATATCAATTTTGAAAAGATTTATTATTGGAAAAATAACAATACCGCTGAAGTTGATTTTCTTATTCAGAATAAAGATGGTCTCATACCAATTGAGGTAAAAGCGGGAGACTCTGTTAAATCTAAAAGTTTAAATTTGTATATGAAACAATTTAAACCTAGTTATGGAATACGAATATGTACAAAAAATTTTGGATTTTCCAATGGAATAAGAACAATTCCTTTATATGCAGTTTTCTTAATTAAGTAATAAAAAGATAAGAGAAAAATTAAAATGATTGCAAATCTTAAGGCTTTCCGATTTGTTCTTAATTGATTTAAATATAATTTTAAAAGGATACGCATTTATTGGTATCCTTTTAAAATTATATTACATATATTTTCTGCAGAATGCTTTTTGCCTAATAAATTTGTATTTTTTTTCATTTCTTCTAATTTTTGAGGATTTGAAAATAAATTTTCAAATATTTCTTTTGGATTATCATGTTTTTTTATCCAAATAGCAACACCTGTTTCTTCTAAAAATTCTGCATTTTCTTCTTCTTGACCAGGTATTGGATTTATAATAATCATAGGGAAATTAGAAGCTAAGCTTTCAGATGTAGTTAAGCCACCAGGTTTAGTAACAACTAATTCACAAATATGCATTAGTTCTGGAACTTTATTTGTAAAATCTAAAACTTTTACATATTTGTCTTTATTATTTTTTTCAACTACTTCTATAAAATGCTTTTTCATTCTTTCATTTTTTCCTGCAATAGCTACAACTTGAATATTATCAATATATTTTACTAAACTTTCAAAAATCTCGATGGTTCTGTTTTTCCCTAAGCCATATTCTCCACCACCGAAAAAAAGTATAGTCTTTAGATTTTTGTCCAATCCTAGATTTTTAAATATTTCATCTTTATTAAAATTACTAAAAAATCTGCTTGAAATAGGTATTCCAGTTGCAAAAATTTTATTTTCAGGAATATTTTTAGAAATCAGATAATTTTTCATTTTTTCGTGTGCTACAAAAAAGAAATCTGTGTAATTATTACCAATTAACCACTGATCGTGTGGGGCAAAATCTGTCATGATAGTTGCAATTTTTGAGTTTATTTTCCCCTTTCTTTTTAGGTAACTACACATTTGACTTCCAAATGGATGTGTAGAAATAATGATATCTGGATTTTTTTCTCGTAATAGTTTTAATAGTTTTATAGCCATAATTTTATTGGAACGTGATGAGATATGTGCTAAAGGACCTTTTTGGGAGTCTGAATAAATTCTACCCCATGCCCAAGGAAGTTTTTTTGCCATTTCTCGATATGCAGTAGTAGTTATTTTTTCTAGTGTTATATTTACATATTTCATACAGTCAATTAGTTCAACATCTAAATTAGAATTTGTATTTTTTAAACATTCTTGTATGGATTTAGCAGCATTTAGGTGGCCTCCACCATATGAGGCATAAAATATAATTATTTTCATAAATTATCCTTTCAATTTTATATTGTTACTATTTTAACATATATCTAATAAAAATACAAATTATAAGAAAAAAAAGAAGTGGAAATTCCACTTCAATTACATGGTTAAAATTCCATTTGGTGTATCTTTTATAACCAAAATATCTTCTTCATTACCATTTTCAGCATTAATATATACTAAGAATTCGGTATCATTTATTTTTCCTTTAAATTCATAACATAATATTTCAGTTTGCCACTCAGTAGGAATAATAGCTAAACCTTCACTTTCTATATTTAATTTAGAATTTAAAACTTTTTTGGCATCATCTTTGGTAATTTTTATATTACTTAAATCTCTGTCACAGTGATTATTTAGATAACCAGTTGTCTCAATACCTAATATATCGCCATTATCAAGTGCAACTTTTACTTTTATTAAGTCAGGATACATTATTACTCCTTCTTGATTATAAGCATAATTTATTGTTACTACACCTTCTTGTTTTATATAATAAGTTCCTTTCATATTAGGGAATCCTCTTGATGACAAGAAATCTTTACCAATTTGGTTTGCCTCTTCTTGAGATATAATTTCTGAATTTACATCTCTATTATAATTCATATAAATTACATGTCCACCTTTTTGAGAAATAGAAATGTTTATGTTTTCATTATTATTTGTTGTAAGAGAAAAGCTAAAAGCAGGTATAGTTGCATTTTCAGAAAGTCCAAGCCCTGAAATTTCTTTTATTTTATCTTGACCTATAAAATTACTTGCAATTTCTTTTGCTTTATTTTCATCAATATCATCACCTGTGAGCCCTCTTTTTTCTGAATTTGTAAGATGTTCAGAATATGCACCATCATATATTAAGCCTTGATATTCATGAAAGTTTTCTTCTAGGCTACTAAATCCATCTTGACTTTCTGTGCTTACTTGCTGAGCAAATACAGGGTTTCCTTTTTTGGTTAATTCTCCCCATGTTATTCTACCTGAATTGATATCATCTGATAATTGATTTAATGTGTTTTCTAGTTCTATACTATATGAGTGCAAGTCCTGTAAATTATTAAGGTCTTCATCTTCTAATTTTTGATCATATATATTTTTTCTTGATAAAGAATAACTATAATCACTAACTTGATTTAAAAATTTTTGAGTATTTTCCAATTCCTGACTTTCAATTGGTAGTCTTGATAAATAAGTTTGAGCCATATTGGCTTCTCTCCATAAACTTGTTAATGTTTCTGCACCTTGCTCAGGAGTTGTAGAGATTAAAGACTTTGCTAAATATGTTTCTACATTTCCAACATAGTCAACTAATTCGTAAAAGGTCATATTATATGTGTTTTCTGATATTTGTTTTGCTTCTACCTGTTTTTGATATAATAAAATACCTAATGCGATTGTAATTACTAAAAATATTCCTATTATACTTAACATATGTCCTTTTTTTAATCTTGAAATCCAATCTTTAATTTTATTCATACTAAAAAATCATTCCTTTCTAGGTTGTAAATTTATTTACAAAACCTGTGTTTCCCTATGGTTATAACTGCAGGTCTTGACCAAATCCATTTATTTGTGGCTGTGTTTGGATTAAAATAATATACACATCCACCAGTAGGATCCCAGCCATTTAATGCATCTTGAGCAGCCTTGTAAACTGTTGAACCTTCATCGATTGCCAAATCTATTTGGCCATCAGTAACTGCCGTAAATGCACCTGATTGGTAAATTACTCCTGCTACAGTATTTGGAAATCTAGAATCTTTCACTCTGTTTAAAATAACAGCACCAACTGCAACTTGTCCTTCATAAGGTTCTCCTCTTGCTTCTCCATTTATTGCTCTTGCCATTAATTGTACGTCAGATATAGAACTTGAAGATTTTGCATATGATATATTTTCTATTTTTTTAGGGAGTTTTTCCACAAATATTGAACAAATTGTGAATAACGAAATAAAAAATAGGCAAAATAGAATTTTATAAATTTTTTTCACAATATCACCTCTAAAATTTATTTATCTATATTTTACCTATTTTTGAAAAAATTATACAAAAATTAATGTCTTTTATATGTGTCTCTTGAAAGTAATTCTGTGCTAACCACTTGACCATTCTTTTTTAAGATTTTGTAAGCTTCTGAGTATATTGCTGTAGAAGTTGTTTTTGTTACTCTATTTGTAAGTTGTACTTGGTAGTCATTTTCTGTTGCCAAACCATATATTTGGAAACTTGCTATACCTCCTGAAACAGAACATGTTATTTTGATAGGATAATTTCTATTATTTTTAAATTTAAAATCAATAGAACCATAAACAACTGTTGCATCAAGACTTGGTCCTGCATATGAAGGTACAAATTGATGGTTACTTCTTTCTACAATTTCTAAATTAGCATATAATACAGCATTATATAATGTTGTAGTTATTTGACAAATTCCACCACCTAATCCATCTACTACTTGTCCATTTACATATATAGGTGCTTCTTTATAACCTGCAGAAATTGTTCTTTCGCCTACTGTTTTATTATATGAAAAAGTTTCTCCAGGCATTAGAACTATACCATTTATTTTAGATGCGGCAAGTACTAAATTTGTTGTTCTATCAGTATCTCTTGTTGAATATGTGGTTTTGGCTGTGGAAAGTAGATTTGGAAAGGCTTCATTCCCTAGCATATTTGTTGTAACATTTGGAAATAAAATTTTTAGTGGTACAATATATTCATCTTTATCCTCATTTAGCATTGCTTTAACTTCATCTACAGATATTGCAAAATCAATACCATTTTCACTAGGATAAATGCTATATGGATTTTGCGTAAAATATGCATCTTTAGGTTCTGTATATAATTCGGAGTGTATTTTATCAATATCTAAGGAAGTAGGACTTTTTTGATAGGTAGAAATTTCTATATAATTATCTATCAAATTTAAATTTTTAATTGCATTTATAATATCTGTTGATGTTTTTTCTGTATCTACAACTGATCCTGCTTTTCCTTTTGTTAGAATTAAATTTGAATCTTCTATATAATAACTGCTTTCTATTACTGCATCAGGTAATTTTGAAGAGATATCTTCTAGTTTAGATTTTAATGTTTCTTCATCTAATGTTACATTTAAGCCAATTTCTATATTAGAAAATAGGGTTTGTAAAATTGTTAAGTCGTTTTCAAGTAAATTACCGCTTCTGCCATGTTTATATGCATTATTTACTGCAGATGTTACATCAAAAGAGATATTTAAATCAGATGTTGAGATTGTAGTTTCATAGTCATTATATTTTAATTTTATTTCTTCTGGTATGTTTTCTGCAATTCTATTGTTTATAGTTTTTAAGGCTTGTTCTTTATTTAGTTTTGAAACATTAAATCTATTAATATATACTCCTGATATTATATTATCATTTTTTGAACTTACTACTGTAAAGCCAACAAATGATATTAAGAGAATAGCTATAAATATTGTTAGTATAATTAGGAATATTTGCATAGTACTCATATGGTTTTTTGGTAAAGTCTCTGCATTTTCTTCTGTATTATTTTGTGTATTTATATTAGTCTCTTCTTGATTTATAATTTCAGCAGTTTCAGTTTTAGATTCAGTTTTAATGTTCTTTTCTTCTAATTTTTCTTTTTCTAATAAAGTATCTTTACCCATAATATTCTCCTGAAATTTAATTATCTCTTATATTATACCATGAGTTCTTATTTTTTGTCATTACTTTTATGAAATTTCGTTTATATTTTTAATTTATCGATTTTTTTAGTGCTTTTTTCTTCTTTTTCTCCGTAAATATCCACATCTTTGTAATTGTCTAAATTCATTTCTTCTAATGAGTGCTCGATACAGCTTACTAAAACATTATTAAAACTCATGTTTTCTTTTTTGGCTATTTTTCTTAGTGTTTCATTCATTTTTTCAGGTAAACGTATACTTGGTTTTACATTACTTTTTTTATATTTAGAAATTTCAAACATTTTTATACCTCCCAATTAAATTTATACTTTTTTATTATATTTTGCCACAAATTAAGAGTAGTTACTAGATAATGGTTTTTAATAAAAATAAAAGAGCTTTCCTTCATATAGAGGCTCTTTTAATGATTAAATACAAA
>CALXHD010000043.1 GCA_944388015.1 uncultured Clostridia bacterium
TAAAGGAGATATTTTTAAATGTGTTGTTTCTATGGGTAAAGCAATTAATAGTTTTGAAGCTTTAAAATATATTGCAAAAGAATTTAATATTGAATTACCAACCAATTATAATACACAAATTACAAATATTACACAAAATAACAATATAACATACAATAAAACTTTTGAATTAAAAGCAACTGATAATAAGCCGGAAGAAATATATTGTATGTTTGATACTACAGCTTTTACGAAAAAGCCAACAGGAGAAGAAATAGGAATTATAAAAAATAATATCGCAAATTTGCAACCTATGGCTTACCAATTAAAAGATATAAAAGAAAAATTAATTACAGGTCATACTTGCATACCAGCAGGAATAAAATCACAAAATGACTGGAATGATAATATCAATTTTTATCAAGTATTTATGGTTGATGTAGATAATGTAAAAACTGTAAATGGTGTAAAACAAAATATAACTGTTGATAATGAAGAACACATTACAGTTGATAAAATTGTTAGTTACTGCAAAGAAATTAACTTGTTGCCAACATTTGTATACTATACATTTTCACATACAGAACAGCAACACAAATTTAGATTAGTGTACATATTAGAAATGGCAATACAAAGCCAAGAAATTGTAAAAGCAATATATAATGGTTTTAAAGGAACATTTAAGGATTATAACATAGACACAGCACCAACTAGTATAGCAACAATGTTTTTTGGTGGTACAAGTATTGCTTATGAAAGCAACACATTTTATAAAATCGCAGAAACAACAAAAGAAGCTTATAATGATGTTCCAGCAGTTGAAATAATTGACAACTATGAATTAAAACAATGTATGAAAGCATTGGAAGGAACAAATTATTTTATATATAATGGACATTTATATTATACAAAAAGTGAAGATAAGTATGTACAACTAAGTAATTTTATTACATATCCAGTAGAAAAAATAAATTATTTAAATGGTAGAGATACAGAAACATTTTATAAAGTAAAATGCTTAATACTAGATGAACCAAACATTAAATTAGCTGAACAAGTAATAACTGTTGAACAGTTGCAAAAAAACAATTATATTTTAGGCTCAAGTTGGGACAAATATGCAATTACTTCAGCAGGAAGTACAATACCAGATAAATTAAGAGAAGCAAGTCAGCATATAGGTAGACACATTATGGAAGAAAAAAATATTTATGCACATACAGGATTTACTAGGATTAATGGTAAATTGTGCTATCTCTACCATGGAGGAATCATTGGTAATGTTGGAGATGTTTTTGCAGATTTATCAATGGATAAGCTAGAAAGATTTTGTTTTACAAATAAAGAATTTGATACAAAACAAGCTCTTCAACGTAGTTTATCAATGTCAGATATGGCAAGTTATGATATAACTATACCATTACTAGCAACAGTATATACTGCACCACTAACTTCAATGTTTAGTGAGTTGGGTATTCATCCGGATTTCATCTTATTTATACAAGGCAAAACTGGAACTAGGAAAAGTAGTATTACTGCATTATCATTATGTCATTTTGGTGTTTTTGATAGAGATACTTTTCCTGCAAGTTTTAGGGACACTCTAAATAGTATCGAAAAGATAGCATTTTTGATAAAAGATTCCATTATTGTAGTTGATGATTACAACCCCGAAATTATTGGAAGCAGAAAGCTAGATACAATGGAAAGGCTTTATGCAATGTATGGAGATAGAGTTGGCAGAACTAGAATGTCTCAAAACGGTAAAACATTGAAATTGCCTTATGTTGCAAGAGGTATGTGTATTGTAACAGGAGAAACAGTACCTGATGTTGCACAGAGCCGTATTGCAAGGTCATTAATTTTAAACATTGAGCAAGATAGCATTGACCTAAACAAATTAACAGACCTACAAAATAATAGTGAAGAATTAGCTTTTTCTATGAAAAAGTACATAGAGTGGATTATAAAAAATGAACAGGACATTAAAAAATCTGCCAAAGAAAAATTTAACAAATTAAAAGAAAAACAATATAAAAATGCTCATGGAAGAACAAATGAAATTGCAAATGTCTTAACTGTTGGTTTTACATTATTTACTCAATTTTTATTAAATAATAATGTTATTGACAATTTAAAAAAGGAGGAATTAGACAAAAGTTGCTATAAAACATTAGTAAAACTTGTTAAAAATCAAACACAAGAAATTGTTGATTTGAAACCAACAGAAATGTTTTATAATGCTTTAGACCAACTATTTGCAACAAATAGTATTAGTGTATTAAATTATAGAACAGGTGAACTAGTAAAAGAACTATCTGAAAGTGGTTCAAATGTAGGTTACTATGATGATGATGAAGAACTTTACTATTTCTTTCCAAATGTAATCTATAATGCGATTATAAAATTATATGCTAGTGGAAATGTAAAATTTCCTATAAATGCAAAATCTTTATGGAAATATTTACTAGAAGAAAATAAACTCTATAGAACAGATAAAAGAAGATATACCATACAACGAAAAGTTAATGGACAATCAAAAACAGTTGTGGCAATAAAGCCAAGAGAAGATACCACTTTTGCAAATGATGAAAAACCTGTTGTATGGAATAAACCAAAACGTCCTAACATATATAATTCAAATACATTTTAAAATTATAATGTGTAAAAGGTGTAATATAAAAATGAAAATTACACTTTTTACACAAATCACACTATATACTATTTATAAAAATATAATTAAGGAGATGTGCAATACTATGGAGAAATTACAAATTAAAGAAATTGAAATATTAAAAAATTTTGATGATGTTTTAACATTCAAAGAATTTCGACAAGTTTTAAAAATTGGTAGAAATAAAGCCTATGAATTATTACAAAATAATATTGTTTCTTCAATAAGAATAGGAAACAGTTATAGAATACCAAAAGTAAATATAATAAAATATCTTAAAAATCAATAATAATTCTCTACAAAATAACCCACTTAGTATATACTATATTTCATTATAAGTGGGTTGTAGATTTTATATTATTGTTGGATATATAAAAAATGGTAAGGCATTATTATATCAATTTATAACGAGAAAGGAGAAATTATTTATGAATATAAAAGCAAACCTATTTGTACAAAGAGGTTTATATTATGTTATTTTAAATTATAGAGACAGTAGCAATAAAAGAAAACAAAAATGGGTAGCAACAGGAATACAAGTAAAAGGTAATAATAAAAGATTAGCAAATCAAAAACTAGAAGAAATTAAACAAAACTATAAAAATTATTTACCAATAGAAAAAACTTTTGAAAAGAAAGAAGCTGAAAAATATTTTGAAGTATATTTGAATGAATGGCTAGACTCATATAAAAATAGAATTGAAGAAAATACATATTATTCTTACAATGCTTTAATCAGCAAAACAACCAAATATTTTGAAGGAAAGAATATTAAACTTAAAGATTTAAAACCTATTCATATACAAAAGTTTTATGATTATTTATTTTCACTAGGATTAAGTGGGAATACTGTACTTCATTATCATGCTGTAATTAGAAAAGCTTTAGATAGTGCATTTAAATTTGATATTCTACCTAGCAATATTGCTGATAAAGTAGAAAGACCAAAGAAAAATCAATTTATTGGAGATTTTTATAGTGTAGATGAGTTAGAACACCTATATCAAGTAGCTAAAGGCGACCCATTAGAAATAGTTATACTTTTAGCAAGTTTTTATGGGATGAGGAGGTCAGAGGTTTTGGGCTTAAAATTCTCGGCATTTGACACAATAAATAATACTATTACTATTAAACATAAAGTTATTGAAACTATGGTTAATGGAGAAAGGAAAATTCTTCTTAAAGATAAAACAAAAAATAGTTCAAGTTATAGGTCACTACCTTTAGTACCAAAAATTAAAGAGGCATTACTTGAACATAAAAATAAAATTGAAAATAATATGAAATTACTGGGAAATACTTATAATAAGAAATATTTAGATTATATTTGTGTAGATAGTACAGGAAAAATATTTAGACCTGAATACATTACAGACCATTTTTCATTATTGCTAAAAAATAATGGCTTAAGACATATCAGGTTCCATGACCTTAGGCATTCTGCGGCAACATTATTGCTAGCACAAAATATACCTATGAAAGCAATTCAAGAATGGCTGGGGCATTCTACCTATTCTACTACTGCAAATATTTATGCACATTTAGAAAGTAATACTAAAAATATTTCTGCAAATGTTTTAGCAAGTGCAATTAACTTTTAATGGATAAAAAAATTATCATATCAAAATCCTACACACTTTCAAATCTGGATTTTAATACGATAATTTTTACTAAAATTTTGATTTTGGCTGGGCTGGCTAGATTCGAACTAGCGCATGCGTGAGTCAAAGTCACGTGCCTTACCGCTTGGCTACAGCCCAATATATAATATTTAATTTTAAAAACAATTTTTGGGGATTTATAGAATTTGTTTGACATTTTGTTTGACATTTGCAATTTTTTAAAAATTGCTATTCTATAAATCCTATTTATTTCAAGCCTTTGGTAAGTTTTGATAGTTGAAAATCAGTTTAGTGTCAAAGTCTGGTGCCTTACCGCTTGGCTACAGCCCAATATTTATATAAAACTGGGGTGGAAGATGGGACTCGAACCCACGGTCTCCAGTGCCACAAACTGGCGCGTTAACCAACTACGCTACATCCACCATGGCTACGTGCTTGATTGCTTGGCACTATTCTATTTTACAACATTAATACCAATTTTGTCAACTAATTTTTGAATTTTTTTAATTTTAATTAAAATTTAAGGAACATTTATTATCAATTTATAATATATAATCCATAATTTAAAAGTTTTCTTTCTAAACTATAATTGTGGCACAACAAATAATCTGCAAATACGATTATTTTAATTATGCCACTATACAATCATTTTAAGCCCTTGGATGTGCCTTTTGATAAATATCTTTTAGTCCACTGTCTTGAAATTGCATATAAA
The DNA here is from genome assembly GCA_944388015.1 of uncultured Clostridia bacterium. Classification (GTDB taxonomy): domain Bacteria; phylum Bacillota; class Clostridia; order TANB77; family CAG-508; genus CAG-269. The sequence goes on from CALXHD010000043.1 coordinate 4,991, forward strand.
CTTGTGTAGATGAAATATCAGAATGTCCTAACATTGTCTGAATTGCCTTTAAATCCGCTCCATTTTGTAATAAATGTGTTGCAAATGAATGTCTTAAAACATGTGGTGTGATATCTTTTTCAATATGTGCTTGTTCCTTATAATATTTTATAATCTTCCAAAAGCCTTGTCTTGTAAGTCTTTTTCCATTAATATTAACAAATAATGCTTTTTCTTTATCATTTTTTATTAAAATATTTCTTGAATGATCCAAATATTCTTTCAAAGCCTTTTCACACATTTTTCCTAATGGTATATCTCTTGATTTACTTTCACATTTACATGTTACATAACCATCTTCTAAATGAACATCCTCTATATTTAAAGATATTATTTCTGTAACTCTCATTCCTGTAGCATATGCAAATTCTAACATTGCTTTATCTCTTATACCCTTTAAATCAGCATCTTTAGGTTGTTCTAGTAATAACTCTACTTCTTGAGAAGTCAATACACTTGGAACCCTTTTCTCAATTTTAGGAGACTGTATTTTTGCTGTAGGATCTTCCTTTACTTTTCCTTTTCTAACTAAAAATTGATAAAATGAACGTATAGAAGCAATACTTCTAGATATAGTTGATGGCTTTTTTCCCATTTCTGTTAATTCTGAAATATAATTTTTAACATGTTCCTCATGTACATGTGTATAACGTACTTTATTCTCATTTATATATTCTTCAAATTGTACTAAATCTCTTCTGTATGATTGTAATGTATTATTTGATAATTTTTTTTCTGTTTCAATAAATTTCAAAAAAAGTTTTATTTGTCTTTCCATGTTTTATCATACCCCTCAAATCTAATTTTATTTACATAAACTATATATGTTATATCAAACTATTAAAAAAAAGTAAATAGATTTTTCCATTTTTTTTTATTTTTTTCAATTTTTTATGTTGCATTTTACTTACAAAATATTAATTTTTGTCCAGCTCTATTTTTTACATTTTAAAAATATTGTATCATTAGTGTAAGCAATTTTGTAGAAACAAACACCTCCACAAATGATGAAATAACTAATCCAATCAACATAAATATAGAAAATATTGTATGTCTAGCAAAAGCAATCTTTATAGTTTCTTTTCTTCTATCTTTTATTATAGATTTATAAAATTTAAAACCACTAACTGCTAATCCCATTAAAGCAGGTATTAACAATATATTTTGTAACACTAATATTATTAATATAAAGAAAAACCCTTTAGTAAATCCCATAAATGAAATTATAGAAGCTATTGTATAACCTAAACAAAAACCTCTATATATAACTAGTCCAAATACAACTGGAATTCCTACAACTGTAGTTCCAAAAAACCATATAGCTAATGTTAATAAAATTTTATCAAAAATGCTTGATTTTAGTACTTCAAATTCATTTATATCAGAGGTATTCTTCAAATTCTGAACAAAGCCATTTAGATAATCATGAACTTGAGAAATCTGTTCTTCCTTCATCTGATTGATAAAGAAAACTCCAAAAAATAATCCTACTATAAAAAATACCATAATCACTAAATATTCTTTATAGTTTTGTACAACATGTCTTTTTAATAAATCAACAATTTTATTTGTTTTTTTCTTATCCATAAAAAAAGCCCCTTACATTAACATTATTCTTAAATAATGTGTATTCATTTTGGGCTTTTTTATGACTATGTTTTTCCACAAATATCAAATTCTACAATATTAAAAAATTATTCTATTTTTCCGTAATTACCTCCACCGCCTGCATGTACTACACAATTTCCTGTTCTTGCCTCTTCTATTTTATCTGCTACTTTTGAACCAACAACAGACTCTATATCATCCTTTGATAAAAGATGTAGTATATTCATTTCTGTACCAAATGTATCTAATAGTTTATCTATTGTTTTACCTCCTACACCTGGAACAAATCCCAATGGCACTTGATATATATATTTAGGTCTATTTTTAGGACTTTTACTATTTGGTTTATCTTTAATTAATTCTATTCTATCAAAAACACCAAATGTTACTTTATCACTTCCGCAATTTGGACAAACTGAAACTGGATTTTTAGTATCTATTACACTATCACAGTTATCGCAATATGTTCTATGGTATTTACCAAGTTTGGGGTCTAAACCATAATTTGTTAATACTTTTCTCCCATCTTCACCTTTTAATGCTTTTACAACTTCCTTAAAACTTATATCTTCAACCAACATTTTGTTATATTCTCTTGCAATTTTAGGTAAAGAATGAGCATCTGAATTTGTAACAAATGTTTTATTCTCTAATTCCGAAATCATATCTGCCAAATATGTATCTGAACTTAGCCCTAATTCTACTGCAAAAACTCTATCATATTTTTCTTTAAAAATATCTTTCATCCTATCTGTACAGTTTCCATAATAGCTCTTATATGGTGTAAACACATGTGCTGGTATTAATATTCCATTATACCTTTCTACAATATCTATTAAATCATATCCTGACAAGTCTGAACGCTGTGTACTTAAAGTAATATTTTTTATATGTTTACTCATCTCTTCTGAAAAACTTTTAATATCTTTTAAATATGGAAAGAAACACACATTATGAGCACTGCCACATTTTCCATTCCTACCCTTTTCAGATGTTTCTACTTCACTTCCTAATAATATACAGACTTTATCTTTATATATAATTCCACCATCTTTTAACTCATAAGCATCACCTTTTTGTAAAAACCTTTCTATATCTTCTATTACATATGGTGATGCACAATCTATTATTCCTACAACCTGTATACCTTTTCTTGACTCACATTCTTTTGCAATATTGGCAAAATTTAATGACCTTGCAGCAGTAATTTTAATTGGTTTTCCACTTTCTGACCTACCTATATGAACATGTAAATCTGCAAATATTTCATACATTTTATTTCCTCCTATTTATTATTTTCTATTAATTTTCCAATAACTTTTTTTGTTGTTTCTTCACTAAACAAAGGTCTATTAGGATTACCCTTTTCTAGTTCCTGCATATTTCTCCTAATCTTAAAGAATTCGTTTGAATGAACCATACATATAGCATCATCAACTTTTGGTTCATACTCATATATTAGTGCTGTTATAAATTGCTTAACATCAACAGTATCCCTATAAATATTTATTAAGTAATTAAATGGCGTTATTTCATTTTCTTCTTTTAGATTGATTTTCTCCATATTTTTTACAAAATCAATAAATTTATATAAATATACATTTCCGACGTTTTTTAGGTTTCTATATTCCAATAGAACAACAGCCTCATCTGGCTTCATTCCTATTCTTTCAGGTCTATCTAGAAGCATCCCTCCAAATTGATCTACAACTTCTAAAACATCACTTTCTTCTTCTCTGTGTTCCTGTTTTACATATCTATTTATTCCTTCACAAATCATGCAAAATCTTTCGTCAAATCCTATCTCTGACAAATATTTTGCACCTTTTTGTGCATATAATTTTATCTTATCTTTATTATCAGATATTTGTATCTTTTTACAATTTACAAGCAAACTTGCAGTTAATAAAAGATTTGTATCTAGCATTGTATTTATCCCATTTAAGAACATTCGTAACAACTCTGTTTTAAATACTACAGATTTATCAAAGAATATTCCTTCTTTTTTAGATAGATAATACACTATCTCCATTTTTGAACCTAAATTTTTTTCATTTAATATATAATCTGCAAATGTTTCCATTACTTTCCTCCAATATATTTTTTATCCTACAAATTTACAATTGCATTTCTAGCCAATTCATCACATCTATTATTATATTCATTATCACTATGTCCCTTTACTTTAACAAATTGAATTTTATGTATTTTTGTCATTTTATATAATTCTTCCCACAATTCTTTATTTTTAACCGGCTCTTTACTTGATGTAATCCAATTATTTTTTTTCCAATTATATATCCAACCATTTGTAAAACCATTTACTAAATATGCACTATCACTATATAAAGTAACTTCACATGGATGTTTTAAAATTTTCAATGCTTCTAAAGCCGCAGTAAGTTCCATTACATTATTTGTTGTATCTTTTTTACCACCAAATATTTCTTTTTTTAAATCATTGAACATCAAAATTGCTCCCCAGCCTCCAGGCCCTGGATTTCCAGAACATGCTCCATCTGTATATATTGTTACTTTATCCATAATAAATTTAATTCCTTTCACATTTATAAATTGTTTTTTTTCTTCAAATATGTTATTATTATATCAATAAAAATTAAAGAAGACAATATATTTTCATCTATAAAATGATAAATTTTCTTTAATAATTAGAGTTAAGTAATTATCAATATTTATTAATTCATTACAATATCTTCAACTTTTCTCTTTGGATTTCCGTTAATTTGTTCTGTGCTAAAATTATTTTAAGGAGGATTTAACATAAATATGAGTAAAATATTAGGAATTATAGCAGAATATAATCCATTTCATAATGGACATAAATATCATTTAGAAGAAAGTAAAAATAAATGTAATTGTGATTATACCATTGCAGTAATTAGTGGAAACTATACTCAACGTGGCTCATGTTCAATTGTTGACAAATGGCAAAAAGCAAAAATGGCTAAAGAAAATGGAATAGATTTAATTATTGAACTTCCTGTTATATATTCAATTTCAAGTGCAGAAAATTTTGCATATGGTGCAATCAAAATTCTAGATTCCATAAATGTTACAAATCTTTCTTTTGGTGCTGAGTGTGAAAATCTAGAAACATTAAACAATATTGCAGATATATTATATAATGAACCATCAGAATATAAGACTTACTTATCTTCTGAACTATCCACTGGACTTTCATTTCCTAAAGCTCGTTCAAATGCCTTAAATAAATATATGTGTTCAGATATAACAGAAATTATAAATTCACCAAACAATATTTTAGGTATAGAATATTTAAAAGCTATAAAAAGAATAAATAGCAAAATTGAACCCTTTATTGTTACAAGACATGAAACTAACCATAATGATGAAAAAATTAAAGAAAACTTTGCTAGTAGCTCTTCTATTAGAAATTTTATAAATACAAATACTAATTATGATTTACTACAATCTGTAATGCCTTCAAATTCCTTTGATATATTAATGGAAAATATAAATAATGGAACATTTGCAAATAATATTTACAGCTTTGAAAAAGAAATTATGTATGTACTAAGAAAAATGGATATACAAGAAATTAAAAATTTACCTGATGTTGGTGAAGGCTTAGAAAATAGCATAAAAAAAGCTGTTAATTCATGTAATAATTTAACAGATTTTCTAAATAAAATTAAATCAAAACGCTTTACTCTTACTAGAATACAAAGAATTTTATTATATAGTTTACTTGACATTACTAAAAATGATATGCAACTTTCTAAAAATATAACTCCTTATATACATATATTAGATTTTAATTCAAAAGGAAAAAAATTAATTTCCGAAATAAAAAAATCTAATCCTAATATAATAACTTCTGTAAAAAAATTTAAAGAAAATTGCAAAAATCATAATTTAGTACATATGCTAGAAAAAGATATTTTAGCAACAAATATATATACACTAGGTTATAAAAAAAATTCACTTGGAAATTTAGACTACACATCACATTACAAATAATAAAATACACAAAAATTGCAATAGACTTCCAATCAAAATAAATAAGTGAAATATAGAATGCATCCATTTATATTTTTTACCTAATCCATATAAAAGTGCACCTATTGAATATGTTATACCTCCTGCAACTAATAATATTAAACCAACGTTTCCTAATAATTTTGGCAATAAATTTGCTGTAAAAACAATACACCAACCCATACCTAAATAACATATCATTGAAAATGTTTTAAATTTTTTTATATCTATAGAATTTAATACAATTCCAATAATAGCCATAAGCCATATTACACCAAAAATCCCCCAACCTAATGCTGGATTATGTTCTCTAAATGTAACTAAACAAAAAGGTGTATATGATCCTGCAATTAATAAGAAAATTGAACAATGATCTAAAACTTGAAATACTCTTTTTGAAAACATTTCAGGTTTTAATCCATGGTATATACTAGACATTGTATATAACAAAATCATTGTAGCACCATAAATCGAACCACTGACAACACCATATGGATTATCATTTACAACTGCAAATACTATACACAAGGTTGTTGCAACCACTCCTAATACAGCACCAACTATATGTGATGTCATATTAAATATCTCTTCTCCTTTTGTATATTTAGGCAATATTCTATCTTTTAAGCATGTTCTTTTCATAAATTCTCCTTCCTTAAGGTGCTTTATCTATTAGAAAAGTCAATATGACTTTCTTTTGAAAATAAAATTTTATTTTCACTTTAAGTTGCGCAACTTAAAGTTTCATATTATTTCCTAATA
>CALXHD010000044.1 GCA_944388015.1 uncultured Clostridia bacterium
AGTTTTTATTTTAACACTTTTGTTTTTAATTGTCAATACTTTTTTTACAAATATTGTTTTCTTGTGATAAAATTTAATTTTTTTATTTTTTCCACTAATGGAGAAAATGTTTCTTTTGTTGAACAATACTTATCCACCATTGTAACAACTACACTTTCTTTATATTTAGGTACTTTTCTTAAAGTAAGAGGCCACATATGCTTTTCAATAATATCTTTTTCTATTTCGTTTAAATTGAAATATTTACAAGCATTTTCTAAAGCCGTTCTTGGATGAGTAAATCCATGTTTTTGAAAAAGTGGTTTTTTCTCTAACACTTTATGCCAATCATATAAAAATAAATCGTGTAATAATCCTGCTCTTGCTGCAGATTTTGCATCTAAATTAAATTTCTTAGCTATCTTATAACTATAATATGATACACTTAAACAATGATCATAGCATGTAGTTGAACCATGTTGTATAAAATTTTTCATAGATAATACAACTTCATTTTCTATTAAATCTGATACATAATACATATATCTTTTATCTTCTATTGGCGATATAGACTCAGATAAGATATCTCTAATTTGTTTATTTTCAACCTTATTCATATAACCCCTCACTATTTAAATTATATCATAATATACACACTATATTCAATTTGTTTATTAAAATATTTTTGAAATTAACATATAAATTACTTAATAAAACTAAAAAACATAATTATATATGTAAATTTTTGATTTTTTGCTTTTTAAATGCTAAAAATAATTGTATAGCAAAGAAAAAAATGATATAATATAGTTTGGCTATAATACAGGAGGGAATAATTATGGTAAAAATTTTATTTTATGACACAAAAGAATATGATAAGAAATTATTTGAAAGGTACAATAAAGACTATGAATTTGAAATAAAATATCTAGAATCTAAATTAAATAATGAAACAGCTCCACTTGCTAACGGATATGATGCTGTTTGTATATTTGTAAATGATAGAGCAGAAAAAGAAACATTAGATATTTTAAAAGAATGTGGTGTAAAATTAATTGTTTTACGTTGTGCTGGATATAACAATGTAGATATTAAAAATCTACCAGAAGGCATGAGTGTTGTAAGAGTACCTAGATACTCACCTTATGCAGTTGCAGAACACGCAGTAGCACTTCTATTAAGTGTTGATAGAAAAATATATAAATCTTATCAAAGGACAAAAAAATACAACTTTACATTAAACGGACTACTTGGCTTTGATATACATGGAAAAACTATAGGTGTTATTGGAACAGGTAAAATTGGTAAAGTATTTATTAACATTATGAAAGGATTTGGAACTGAAGTTTTAGCTTATGATGTATATCCAGATGAAAAGGCAGCTCAAAAAATGGGATTTAAATATACTACACTAGATGAATTATATGAAAAGTCTGATATAATTTCTCTACATTGTCCACTAACAGATGAAAATACAAACATGATTAATAAAGATTCTATTAAAAAAATGAAAAAAGGCGTTGTAATTATTAATACAAGTAGAGGAAAATTAATAAACAGTGACGATCTAATAGACGCATTAGGTAAAGGAAAAATAGGAGGACTTGGTCTTGATGTATTTGATGAAGAAGAAGATTTCTTCTTAAATGATATGTCTAACTCTTATTATAGAAATACAGAACTTTCTGTACTACTTACAATGCCAAATGTTGTTATCACTTCACACCAAGCTTTCTTCACAAAAGAAGCTTTGGATAAAATTGGTAAAGTATCTATGGATAATATAAAAGAATTTTTTGAGACAGGAAATTGCGAAAACTTTGTTAAATAACAGAAAAAATCACTCTAGCTTTTACTAGAGTGGTTTTTATCATTTGGTCGCTAATAAGTTTGTAAGTGCTACACTTCCTATAACAATTCCATTTACTATTAGCATAACTGTTGAATTGTTAACATTTGAAAATTTATTTTGAACATATTCACGTATTTTGCCAACAGTATTTACAGCATTTTTTCTTATGGTGTCAAAGTCTACTGCAAACTCATATTCTACAGGAGTATAAGCATATATAACAATTTGTGGTATTCCATCACGCATTTCATATCTATGTGTTATTTGAATCATATTATCACCTAAGAATATTTTCTGTTATAAAAAAAATAATATACTTTTTTATTGAAATTTTAATTTTATATGATACAATTTTAATTATGAAAACTAAAATTTTAATTATATTTATATTTTTTAATCTAATTTTAAATACCATTTTAGGTGTCGAAAATTTAGACAATATAATATCATCAAATTACGGTGTATATCAAGCTAGTGATTTAAAATTACTATACGGTCAAAATACACAAGAAAAAATATCTATTGCAAGTATTACAAAACTTATGAGTGCTGTTGTAGCAATAGAAAATATTAATGATTTAAATGAACAAATAATAATAGATTATTCTCTTATATCAAATAATCTAGATCCAGAACTAGCTGTAGCTGGCATATATGATGGCCAAACACTTACATATTACGATTTACTTGCAACAATGCTTGTGCCATCAGGTGCTGATAGTGCAATATATCTTAGTGAAATTACATTTAATGATAGTGATAAGTTTATAGCTGAAATGAATAAAAAAGCTCATGAACTTCAAATGAACAATACAAACTTTAGTAATGTTACAGGTTTAGATGATCAAGACAACTATTCTACTATAGAAGATTTAGCAAAACTTTTAAAATATGTGCTTGAAAATAACACTCTAAAAGAAATAATAAGTTTAAAAGAGTATACAACTACAGATGGAGAGCTGACTGTATCTAGCACTATATCAAGATCTGCCAAAAGATATGGTATTGATTTAAATTACATATTAGGTGGAAAAACTGGAACTACAGAAGATGCTGGTATATGCCTTGCAAGTTATTTTAATGATGAAAATGTTGAATTAATTACAATAGTAACAGGAGCTAATATGTATTCTACAGAACCATATAATATTATAGATACAGAAAGCTTAGATAAATATATATCAGATACTTATTCAATGCAAAATATAATATCTCAAGGAGAAGAAATTTTAAAACTTGATACTTTAAATTGCAAACAAGATAATGTTACATTTTATAGTGATACAAATATAACTAAATATTTAGATAGCGTAGATAAAAGTAAAATAAAAATAGAATATAGCGGTACTCAAACTCTTACTTCAAATATACAAGTAGGTCAAAAAATCGGAGAAATAAGCATATATTATGATAATGAGTTATTACAAACAAGTGACATAACACTAAATGAAAAATTAGATTTTAGTTTAACTAAATGGATTAATAATAATAGATATCCTATCATTATTACCATATCAAGTATATTAATATTATCTATATTGTTATATATAAAATTTAAGAAAAAATCCAAAAAATTAAAAGAAAAAAGAAATAAAAATAGCAAGATTTAAATCCTTGCTATTTTATTCTTTACTAAAAATTACTACACCATTTAATATATTTTTTTCTTTATTATACATATATACAATATGTTTTTCATCTTTAAATTCGTAATAACATGAAATCATATCTTTATATAGCATCTCTTTTTTATATATAATAGATATATTATTAAACTCCTCATCTATAATAGTTTCTGGCAAAGATTCTATTGCTATATCTAAGAAGCATAAATTATTTACATGATGATTTGCATCTAAATCTCTTTTCATTATGGTGTATGTATATGTTTCTTCTAAATTTTCTGGAAGCTTTACTCTTTCATTTAATTCAGTGTCAAATAAACGTCTTTCTAATGGTTTATATATTTTAATCATTTCATCTGTAATCTTATGAATCATATGATTTTTTGCATCGACAAATACCCATTTAGAAGATGCATTAGCAATTAGTTCATTGTTACAATACACTTCAAATTCTCTTAAAGAATATATCTTATTATAAAAATTTGCCCATGTTTTTACTTCAAGAGTATCATTATATCCTGCTCTTTTATATACCTTAAGTCTCCAATATAAAATTACCCATGTAGTTCCTGTTCTTTCAATATCTGCTATACCATGTCCTACCTGACTACTAGCAAGATTTGCTGTTTCTTGAAGAATACGTATATATCCTTTATCTGTTATCTTATAGTTTTGTCCTACATCAAGTACTGTAACTTTTTCTCTACATTTAAAAATTCCATCCATTATATGTCTCCTTTTATATTTAATATCTTATTAAATTATTTATATTAAATTTTATAATGAAAATAAACAACTTTTGTATCTATTTTCTAATTCCTTTTAAAGCGAAACTAATTTTGAAACAATCATAGTAAATACATATTATAGCAATGTCTATAAATCTAAACTATTTGGATTTAACAAAAATTCTTCTAAACTTATTATTAAAATCCCCTCTTCATTTCTCCAAAGATTTATATCATCTTTAACAATAATTATTTTTTTAAAACTATCATCTATATTAATTAAAGATTTCTGTTCTTGTTCCATTTTTTCCTTATTTGGTATTGCAAAAGCAGATTGAATATAATATCTTTTACTTGATTGATTACAAACAAAATCCACTTCTAATTGTTTCCTTATCGTTTTATCTGTACTATCTTTTTCAAATCGTTCTATTACTCCTACATCAACATTATATCCTCTGACTAACAATTCATTATAAATTATATTTTCCATTAAATGATCTTCTTCTTGTTGTCTAAAATTTAATCTTGCATTTCTCAAACCAACATCGGTAAAATAATATTTAGAAGGTGTTGTAATATATTTTTTTCCTTTTATATCATATCTTTCTACTTTGTTTATTAAAAATGCATCTTGTAAATAGTTCATATAAGAGTTTATTGTATTTCTATTTATATCATTATATCCCTTACTTATAAAAGTATCACACAATTTTTTGGGATTTGTTAAAGAACCTACTGAAGAAGATAACATATTAATAATAATTTCTAATATATCTTCTCTTTGTATTTTATTTCTTTCAATAATATCATTTATGTAAGTATTTTTAAATAAATCATTTAAATATTGACTTTTTTCTTCTGAATCTTTTAAATAAACTGTATATGGCATTCCTCCATAAGTCATATAGTCTTTTAATGCTCTCCTTTTGTCCTCATATGCATTATAAAATTCAGAAAACGAAAGTGGATAAACTCTAATTTCATCTCCTCTACCTCTAAATTCTGTAATAATATCTGTAGAAAGAAATTTAGAATTACTTCCTGTCACATATACATCTAAATTATTTTTTCTTAAAAAACTATTTAACACACTCTCAAAATCTTTTACTTTTTGAATTTCATCAAGAAGAATGTAGTACATTTCATTATCTTTAATTTTATTCATTATATAATTATACAAATTTAATCCATCCGTTGTTAAATCTCTATTTTCAATAGAATCTAAATCAACTTTTATAATATGATCTTCTCTTACTCCATCAGCTATCAATGAATTTTTAAATATCGGATCAAGTAAATATGACTTTCCACATCTTCTAAGTCCTGTAATAATTTTGATTAGTTTATTATGCTTTTTATTTTTTAATTTTGTTAAATATAAATCTCTAGCTATCTCCATTTTACACCTCCATTTATTTTTTCTGTGTATATACACAGTTTTCATTAATAGTATAACTTAAAAGATGAAATAAATCAATCGCAAATTTACTTTTTTTGTGTATATACACAGTTTTTGTTAATAGTATGTTTACAATTTATAAAAATTATTCCTATGAATTAAAAATAAATATTATACAATATCTACTCTTAATTTTGTAATAACAATCCAACAGCTAACTCAATGTCAGCAACTTAAGAAAAAAGCGATGTAATTATTTTTTAAGTTGTTTACATTAGACACAGACGGAAATTTATTAAAAAAAAAGATGAAAAAGTTAATCTTTTTCATCTAAAATGGTGACCCCTACCATAATTATTAAGCGTTTTTTATTGGTTTATCAACATTTTATTCTCAATGTGTTGCAAATTTGTGTTGCAAAAATTAAATATTAGTATATATTTTTACTTTGTATACCATAACACTACAACCTAAGGCACACATCAATATTGCAACAACGCTAATAATCTTCTTGTGAATATTTTTCATCATATACTTCTTCCCGATGGTAGAGCATATTTATTCCATCTAAAAAATGTTTTTTCTCTCCATACTGTAAAGCATTTTAAATACGACTTTCTGATAATAACTTAAAAATTTTTATATAAATTTGCCAAAAAATAAAACATAAAAGATCTCTCTTCTATGTTTTTCTTATAACATTTAATTTTATTTTAAATTAATTATATTTATGTGATAATGATTTTTATAAAAAATATTCTCATATATTTAGTTCGTTCGTTGGTAATAATTCTATACCATTTCTTGTAGTTCTTCCCTTTTCTGAAAACAAATATAGTTTTTGTTTTGCTCTTGAACATATTACATACAATAACTTGTTCGTTTCTACATGACTTACTAATGTTTTATTAATAATTTTCCAATTTGGTATATATCCTTTTAGTAATCCTGTTGCAATTACAACTTTATATTCTTCACCTTTTATTCCATGAAATGTATTTATAACAACTCCTTTTTTTATTTTAAAAGACTTTTCAATATTTTCTAAACTAATACTTAAATTATATCTATTTATTCTATCATTAGTATTTTCTAAAAATTCACATAATTTCTGTTTTAATTTTTCTTCTTGTTTTAAATTAATACGACACTTTTCAAATAAATCCATAATACATTTTTTCAATGTCAATATTCCATCATCATTATATCTTATTGAAGAATTAATAAGTTTTAATACCAAATATGTATCAATAAATTTTGGAAGTTCTATCTTATACTCACTTTTTAATATATTAATAATTTCTTTCGCAGTATTTTTTCTGCTTACAGTGTTTTTTCCTTTTTCTGTAAACAATAACCTAGCAATTAAGTAATAAATATTTAATGGGTCATATTTTATAGGACTTATTTCTGGAGAATCAAATCTAATCTCTGGTAATAATATTTTTAGTTTATTCCCTATATCAAAAAGTTGCCACCATTGTGGAGCAATAACACAAATATCTTCTTCATTAGTTCCATGGTTTACTTCATCTCTTATTATATTGGATATAACATTAGCTAAATCAATTTTATTTATATTTTTATCATAAGATATTATACTATCTTCGTTTTTCAAATTACAACATGATTCAATATTTGCTTCTTCTATTTGAAAATTTTTGTAATAATTTATTATATTCTGAGTAGATCTATAGCATCCTCTTAATTCTAGTTCTATAAATTCAGTATGATACATTTCTTCTAATTCAATTTTACTTTTCGCAATACCACCCAGTGTTCCATATATTGCTTGATTTGTATCTCCTACAAAAAATAATTTAATTTTTTTATTTCTTGAATAAATACTTTCTAAAATCTGATATTGCAATAAGTTCGTATCTTGATATTCATCAACTAGTATACTTTCTATAATATTAGCAATATTTTTAGCAACAAATTCTTTTTCTTTTAGTATATTATATGATATTTCTAATATCATTGTAAAATCAATTTGTTTTTTATCTTTTAATAGTTTCTTGTATTCACAATATACTTTTTCATTCTCAAGCATATTTTCATTATTATTAAAAGTAATCTTTAGTTGATCACATATTCCCTTAATATATTTTTTTTGAGTATATTCATCAATTATGTCATATCCTTTTTTAGTTAGATTTGAATACATTGAATATGGTCTTATTATATATTCTAAACAAAACTGATGTATTGTACCTGTCCATATTTTATCAGTATCTATATTTAATTGAGAAACTCTGCTTTTTATTTCTTCTGATGCACGATTTGTATAAGTAATTGCTATATTCTTTTTATAAGACTTTGAATTTTTTTTTGCAAAATATGCTAATTTATATGTTAAAGTTCTTGTTTTTCCACTCCCTGGGCAAGCTCTTAACAATACATTTTTTTCTTCTAAACAAGCATTTTTCTGAGCATCATTTAAATCTTTTAAAAAATCATATATGTTATCTTGCATCATCTTCCTCTATTTCTTTTAAAAACTTTGATAATTGAGTATTAGAAAATTCAGCACAATATTTTTCAATAATTAATTTATTTTGCTCTCTTTTTTCAATCAACTCTAATATTGTTTTACATTTTTCACTAATCTTTTCAGAATTTAGGACATATTTTATCATCTTAATTTTAATTTCATCATCTATAACTTCTTTACAAGCATGTGCTATAGCTTGTCTTATGTAATCAGGTATTATAACATCTTTATCAATAATATTCGATAATATAGTAGCATACCATCCTTTTCCTTTTCCTTCAGCTATAATCAATATGCTTTCTGCAGCATCTTCTAATTCGCCTTCTAGTTTACTTATGTGCTTTGTCTTATCTGTTTCTCGCTTATAAATTTCGTCTAAACTATCTTTTACATATGTTATATTTTGTTTTTCTTTAATAAATTCTATTTCAAATGTACTATCAGCATAATAACAATTTACCCAATTATTATCGTCAAATAGATTGTTTAATTTTTCTTTTCTTGATTCTCCTAATTTTTCTGCTTTTTTAGAATAATGACTACTATTTTCTAACACATATTGTTTATCTAAATCTGTTATTATTGAACAATTTTTCTTTATTCTTTGTTCATCAAACAAGCATGCAATATTTTCAAAAGCTGTACTTCCAATATTTATTATACTAACACCTAATTCATCTAAAGATATTCCAAAAGCTTTCTTTACCATATTAGGTATTAATATTTCTTCGCCATCTCCTTCAACTAATATAATTCCTTTTGAAAAGAGTAATACTGAACGTTTAGCATCCAAGTATCTTTCTATACATTTTGATAATGCCATCTTTTTTAATTCTAATTTTTCTTTTCCAAAAGTATCTAATTTATTAACTGGATTCATTATTATACTAATATTATTTTTAGATTTTATAATATTCATTTTATTTATATCTGATACTTCAGATAAATGTGTTGAATGAGTTGTCATTATAACTTGAGTATAGTTTTTTGTAACTTTTAAATTTTCAAATAACGTTTTCTGAATATGTGGGTGTATATGTGCTTCTGGTTCTTCAATTAGCATTATATTTAATAATTCCCTAGTTCTATTTGTTTCAAATTCAACTAACTTCAAGGCTATATATATCATGTTTAAATGTCCCAATCCTAGCAATTCAATTGAATTTTGATTTGATGGCTTTATTGTTAAATATCTTGTTAAAGCATTTATATCATCGTTTAATTGTGATTCTAGTAATATTTGAGGAGAATATACCATTCCTATCATATCTAGTAATTTAGAATTAATCTTCCCTCCTATTTCTTTTATTTGCTCTACTTCAGAAATAGATAAGTTTAAATTTGCAATAAGTTTTTGTATTTTATCTATTTTCTCAGGATCAATTTCACTTTCTATTGATTCTATTATTCTTTTTATTGGATTACGAGGTTTATGCATCTCTGATAATGCATCTCTTAATGCATCAATAAATACTACTGAAATATGATTTTGAATATCTAAAATGTTTAACTTTGCCCCTAAAATAGAATCATCGTCATCATCTGGATCTTTATAACTAAAATTATCTATATCTCCTACAATCTCTTTATATACTTTTTCATCACAAAAATCTGTTGTTGCTCTACAAGTGTAATAAAATTCATAATCAGATATTTTAATTTTTTCTCTTCTTTTCTTAAATTCTTCTTTTTCTGTTATTATAGATAATTCCTTTCTAATAGTTTTTTGTGGTCTTATAAATAATGTTATTACACCTGTATTATCTTCTCCTCCGATGTACGAATTCACAAAGTTGATATTTTCATCATTTTTTATCTCGGAGCATATTTCATTATTTAATTCCTCTTGAGATATATTCGAGAAAATAGCAGAAATTATAATCCAATGTCCTTTCCAGTCATCCAAATCATATGAAAAGTCATTTTCTTTTAATCTTTTCGTACTATAATAGTATGTATCATCTAAAAGGATTCTAATTGCATTTATTATATTAGATTTTCCAGAATCATTTTCTCCTATTATTGTATTAACTCCTTCTGAAAAATTTAAATAACAATTTTTTAAATTTTTATAATTTACTATTTCTACTCCTTTTAAATACATATTACTCCTCTTTTCTATTACATCTTTAGATTTGAATATTAATTGCAATAAAAAACTATTAAATATTAAATTAATTTTGTAATAACTTTTTATACAAATATTTTATTTATAATTCCATCTTTTAATTAAAATTGTAAAAATTAGTTAATTGCAATGTTAAAATACTTTTTACACCAGTCCGTTTTACAAAAGATTTTACTGCTTCGATTTTGTTTTCCCTAATTTACCATAGTTACTATATCATACATTCCTGAATTTAACAATAAATACAGAATAAATTTTGCTATTATTTTACATTTATTTCTTTTAATTTTTTTAGAATTTTCGTTTTTAATAATTTTATAAAAAAAAAATTGGAATTTTTCCCATAATTATAGATGTATATATACATTTGTGTTACTTGTTAGAACAACATTTTTCAATTCCATCTTCTTGTAATAATAAAAAAATACTTAATTTTATCACTATCTAAAATTTCTGGTATCAATTTATTGCATAATTTTCTTCTTTTATTGGTCTTACCATTATTGGATTTAATACTCCATTTTCTTTTATACTTTCTACAGTTTTATCCATTTCTATATCATTTTTACATTTTTTCTATTTTAATATAATTTTTATCACTTATATTTTTAAAAATATTTAACATAAAAAATAGCAAGTTCTAAAAGACTCGCTATTTTTTTACCCATTTTATAAATATCTACAAAAATATTATTTTATTAATTTTTTAATATCATAATTTCATAGGTTTCACAATAAAAATTTTTTATTAAAATCTATGTACATATTGATATAGATGACTTCTATAAAAATCAAAATGTTGCAAATCCGTGTTACAAAATTACTACGACATTACTACATATTATTGTTTGATTCTATATACTTTTCTAGGATTAGTTCTCTCCTTTCATTTTTTCTAGAAAATTTTTGACTAACCTTTTTAAGCTTTCTTTAGGAAAATCAAACAGAATACTTACATACTCAAATGTTTTATCAATAATTTTTTTTAAATAAGTATTTTCCTTTTCTAATTTTTCATTTTCTTGTATAATCTCTTTATTTTCATTTTGCAACACTTCTTGTTTTTGAATAATAGTATCTGTTATTGTTTTTACTCTTGTATATTGTTTTGCTAAT